>JAIFLB010000078.1 GCA_020049245.1 Betaproteobacteria bacterium
ATATCCACAAGCAGACCTTCAAAGCCGGCACGCTGCTGATCCAGCTCGGCGGCCCGGGTTTGCTGATCGGTCTCGGTGGCGGCGCAGCGTCCAGCATGGGCGCCGGCGCCAACATGGAAGCGCTGGATTTCGATTCGGTGCAGCGCGGCAATCCGGAAATCCAGCGGCGGGCGCAGGAAGTCATCGATCGGTGCTGGGCGATGGGCGAGGGCAACCCGATTCTCTCGGTGCATGACGTTGGCGCCGGCGGTTTATCGAATGCAATGCCAGAACTGGCCCATGGTGCTGGCCTTGGCGCGAAGTTTGAATTGCGCGATGTGCTGAGCCTGGAACCCGGCATGTCGCCGCGTGAAATCTGGTGCAACGAAGCGCAGGAACGCTATGTGCTGGCGATTGCGCCGGCCAGCCTGGGTCTGTTCCGCGCACTGTGCGAGCGTGAACGGTGTCCCTTCGCGGTGGTAGGCAAGGCGACCAAGGACGGCCAGTTGACGGTCACCGACCGCCATTTCAAGAACGCGCCGGTCGATATGGAAATGGACGTGCTGCTCGGCAAACCGCCGAAGATGACGCGCAAAGTTGAGCATGTGTCGCCGACTTTGACTCCGTTCACCGGCGAAGGGCTGGATTTGAACGAGGCCGCCTATCGCGTGTTGCGTCATCCCACTGTCGCCAACAAGAGTTTTTTGATCACCATCGGCGACCGCACCGTCGGCGGCTACACCGCGCGCGACCAGTTTGTCGGTCCCTGGCAGATGCCGGTGGCGGACGTGGCGGTCACCACGATGGGCTACGACACCTTGCTGGGCGAAGCCTTTGCGCTGGGCGAACGCAGCCCGATCGCGTTGATCAACCCGGCCGCATCCGGCCGCATGGCGGTGGGTGAAGCACTGACCAACCTGGCTGCCGCCGCAGTCAACGAGATCAGTGACATTCGGCTTTCCGCCAACTGGATGGCGGCAGCCGGGCATCCCGGCGAGGATGCCGCCTTGTTCGATACCGTGCAGGCGATCGGCAAGGAGCTCTGCCCGCAGCTCGGCATCAGCATCCCGGTGGGTAAGGACTCGATGTCGATGCGCACCAGCTGGCAAGAGGCGGACGTCAAAAAATCTGTGGTCTCGCCCCTGTCGCTGATCATCACCGCTTTCGCCCCCAGTTCGGATGCCAGCCGCACGCTGACGCCGCAACTTCGCCATGACGATGAAGAAACCGACCTCATCCTGCTTGATCTGGGGCGCGGCCAGAATCGCCTGGGCGGCAGCATTCTCGGCCAGGTCTATGGTGAACTGGGCGATGCCTGCCCTGATCTGGATGATCCCGCCCGGATGCAAGCCTTCTTTGCGCTGATTCAGCGCTTGAATCGCGAAGGCAAGCTGCTGGCGTATCACGACCGCGCCGATGGCGGCCTGTTTGCGACCATCTGCGAGATGGCTTTCGCTGGCCATTGCGGCGTCGATCTGGACGTCGATGAGCTGCGATATCACCGCCTGCACGATGACATCATGCAGGACGTGGAAGCAGCGCCGGATCCGCATGAACCCTATACCAGCCGGCTGTTCGGCATTTTGTTCAACGAAGAACTGGGCGCCGTCATCCAGGTTCGCCGGGCAGATACCGGCGCGGTGATGAACGCCTGCTTCGAAGCCGGTCTGCGCGATGAGTTCTACATCATCGGCAGCACCAACCGGAAGGACCGAGTGCGCATCCTGCGCGAGGGTGTCGCGGTTTTCGACGAGAAGCGCGCCAAGCTGCTCGCCGCCTGGTCGGAAACCAGCTACCGCATGCAGGCGCTACGCGACAACCCGGCATGTGCGCAGGCGGAATTCGACGGTCTGAGCGCGAAGAATGATCCCGGCCTGCATGCCGTGCTGAGTTTTGATCAGAACGAAGATGTCGCCGCGCCCTATGTGAAGAAAAAACGGGCTCAGCCGAAGATCGCCATCCTGCGTGAGCAGGGTGTCAACGGCGAGGTGGAAATGGCGGCTGCGTTTGCGCGCGCTGGCTTCACACCGGTTGACGTACACATGAGCGATATCCTGGCCGGACGCGTCAGCCTCAAGGCTTTCAAGGGCCTCGCCGCCTGTGGCGGTTTCAGTTACGGCGATTCTTCACAATGCGCGGGCGAGCGATGAATTCCAGGCTTTTTTCCAGCGCAGCGACAGTTTTGCGCTCGGCGTCTGCAATGGCTGCCAGATGATGAGCCGCTTGTCCGGCATCATCCCCGGCGCGGAATACTGGCCGCGCTTCGAACGCAATCTGTCGGAACAGTTTGAAGCGCGCTTCGTCATGGTCGAAGTGCCGAAAACGCCCTCCATCCTGTTCGATGGCATGGCCGGCAGTCGCATGCCAATCGTCGTTTCGCATGGCGAGGGCAGGGCGGTGTTCGGGCATGACAAGGAAAGCGGCAAGGCGCAGCGGAAAGCGGCGGAAGTCTGTCTGCGCTACGTCGATAACCGTGGTCGGAAAACCGAAACCTATCCGATGAACCCGAACGGCTCGCCCAAGGGCATCACCGGCCTGACCACGCCGGACGGCCGCTTCACGATCATGATGCCGCACCCAGAACGCGTCTTCCGCGCGGTTCAACATTCCTGGAAACCCGCCGAATGGCGTGAGGACGGGCCGTGGCTGCGACTGTTCAGGAACGCCAGGAAATGGGTCGGCTGAAATTGGCCTCGATCAAGGCGCAAATATCATAAAAGGCAGCAGCCACCATGGCTTGAACGCCGTTGGCACTTCAATCTGAACTGAAGTACTGGGCAGGCTTTCCTGTTGGTCGGCATTCAACGCAATCACGCGTAACCAGTAAGTGCCGGCTGCGGGTTTGGCCAGGCGCGCTTCAGGCATCTGTACGACAGGGCGGGCGATCACTTCGGTAAACGCTTGATTTCGACTGAGTTCAACGCGGTAAGCCGGGGCGGAGCCGGACCAGTTGGCAAACAGGCCATCTTGATCGAGGCGGAAACGTGGCATTTCCGGTTGCGCCGGCAGCGGCTGATACCGCCAGCTTGCAGATTTCGAGAATCCTTGTGAAACATCATCCGCACCCAGCGCTGCAACCCGCCAATACCAGTTGCCGGGCGCCTTCGAGGTTGTGGTGAGTTGGGTTTCAGGCGTGCGTTGATCGACCACTGTCTGGGCAAAACCCGGGTCAGCCGCAATCTGGACTTGATAGGCTAACGTCTCTGAAGCCGCTTGCCACTCCAGTTTTACTTCCGGATTGGTCGTGACCCGTTGCTTTTCACTTTCCGGCAGCAACAAGGGGATGGCAGGCGGCGGCTGCACCCTGAAAGCGCGGTGTGGGCTGAATGCACGTGGTTGGCCTTGTGCATCCAGGCTGGCGATGCGCCAATGCCATTCGCCGCTGGCCAGGGTTTCACGGGTTGATTCGTTTGTCGGTGAAATGGAAGGTAATCGGCGTTCGATGACGCTCTGGCCAAATTCTGGCGTCGGCGCCAACTGCAGCAGATATCCCTGGGCGCCTTCAGCGGCATGCCAGGCGAGTTCGATTTCGTGCTGCGCGATGCGTTCGCCCAATGCCGGTTTCTGTGGCATCGGCGGCAATGGCCGCGCGCTGAGGCTGAAAGCATGCTCGGCGTTGAAGCCTTCGAGGCCGAGTCGGTCAATTCCGCGCACACGTAGGAAATATTCCCCGTCCGGCAATTCGGGAGTCAACTCCATGGCGGCCTGAGACACCATGTCATCGCGCAGCAGGGTCAGGAAATTGGCGTCCTCGGAGAGTTGAACGCGCCAGGCTTGGGCGGCGGGATTTTCCGGCCAGGTCAAACTGGCCGGGAGCTGGTTGAGCTTGCCGGGCAGCGCGGACAAATCGGGCTTGGCCAGCAGACTGGTCGGTGGCGCCGGCGGTTTGCCGAGCTCGGCATAGGTGCCAAAGCCAGCGTCGACCTGAACATCCTGGCCTTGCGCGGACACCGCAACCGCACCCTCGGTCACTTCATTGCGCATGGTTTTGCCATCTTCCGCGACATTCAGTCGAAATTCCGTGCCGCGCAGACCCGCGACCGCGATTGGGGTGCGCACCCTGAAACCGCCCGCCGGGGCAAGTTGCTTCCCGGCGCTGGCTTCCAGGCGCCCGCTGTCGAGCGATATCTCGGTCGAAACCATGCCGGTTTTGCCATAACTGGCGAGACGGCCAAAGTTGAGCTTGCTTGCTGCCTGCTGGGTGAGTTGGGTTTTGTCGGCGAATTGGTAGCTGACGCTGGCGCCGGGACCGGTCAGCACGGTTTCGCCGCCGGTCAAGGTTGCGCCGCTGACCAGAGGTTGGAACGGGCCATCGGCGGACTTGAAGCGAGCGTTGCCTTTCACCGCGATAACGTTGACCGCCGCTGGCGTGACTTTCAACAATTCAACCGGGATTTTGAGGCGGCTGTTGGCGGGCAGGTGTTTGGGCACGCTGACACCATTTGCGGTCTGGATTTTCGGCCAGTCTTTTGGATTCTTCAGATACGCCTGGCCGATACCGCTCAAGGTATCGCCAGGCACCGTCAGATACAGCCAGTCGGCCGCCTGGGCGGAAAAAACAGCCAGCATGGCAAGGGCAGGAAGCAGTTGTGCAGTGCGCATGAGAAGTCTCTTACGGTAAGCTTGAGGGCTCGATAAGCCGCAAGGATACCTCTCTCATGTTCATTGGAACGCCGTTATCTTCATCTGCTACCCGAGTCATGCTGTTGGGGTCTGGCGAACTGGGCAAGGAAGTCATCATCGCGTTTCAACGCCTGGGGGTTGAGGTGATCGCGGTCGACCGTTATGACGACGCACCCGGGCACCAGGTCGCGCATCGGGCGCAGACCATCGATATGACTGACGGCAATGTGTTGGCTCGATTAATCGATTCAGAGCGCCCGGCGATTGTGGTGCCGGAAATCGAGGCGATTGCGACTGAAACCCTGGTGGAATTGGAAAAGGCCGGGCTTTGCCAGGTGATTCCGAGCGCGCGCGCGGCGAACTTGACGATGAATCGCGAAGGTATTCGTCGACTGGCGGCAGAAGAACTCAAACTACCGACGTCCCGTTATGCCTTTGCCGACTCTTTGCCAAGCCTGCGCGCGGCGGTGGAAGGCAATGACGGCATCGGTTTTCCCTGCATCATCAAGCCGGTAATGTCGTCATCCGGCAAGGGCCAGAGCCGCGTCAACGGGC
Source organism: Betaproteobacteria bacterium (assembly GCA_020049245.1). Taxonomy (GTDB): domain Bacteria; phylum Pseudomonadota; class Gammaproteobacteria; order Burkholderiales; family Thiobacillaceae; genus PFJX01. Next base: position 5,158 of record JAIFLB010000078.1, read on the forward strand.
TGAACGATCTGGGCACCGCCTGGGATTACGCCAATGCCGGCGGGCGCGTCAAAAAGGGCCGTGTGATTGTTGAAGCAGTGGTTGATTTCGATTACGAGATCACCTTGTTGACGGTGCGCGCGCGCAATGCCGACGCTGAGGTGCAAACCCACTTTTGCGCGCCGATTGGCCATGTCCAGGTCAACGGTGATTACGTTGAAAGCTGGCAGCCGCAGGCTATGAGCGAGACCGCCTTGGCGCGCGCGCAGGAAATCGCCAAGGCGGTCACCGATAATCTGGGTGGCGTTGGCTTGTTTGGCGTCGAGTGTTTCGTCAAGGGCGATCAAGTCTGGTTTTCCGAAGTCAGCCCGCGCCCGCATGACACCGGCATGGTGACCATGAGCAGCCAGAAACAGAGCGAATTTGAACTGCACGCGCGCGCCATCCTCGGCTTGCCGGTCGATGTCACGTTGCGTTCGCCGGGCGCTTCGGCAGTGATCTACGGCGGCGTGGATGCCGTCGGTGTTCGCTTTGAAGGGGTGGATGCCGCGTTGCGGATACCGGGAACTGACCTGCGCCTGTTCGGCAAACCGGAGTCTTTCAAGAATCGTCGCATGGGCGTCGTGTTGGCGGAGGGTGTCGATACCGATCAGGCGCGACAACGTGCCAAGGCAGCCGCCGCGCTGGTGAAACCGGTCGCTATCTAGCCCGGAGAATTACTGTTTCACCAAAGCACGAAAGAGAGACGCAAAAGATTTGCGCCCTCGGCATCGGATGATGCGGAGGGCGCAAACAGAATCAGGAATAGATCCGGGGAAAGATCAGGAACACACCTGCTGCAAATTGAATGACAGCAGATTGGTTTTGTTCAAGCCATCAAAACCAAAATTCACCGCTTCGTGCAACAACTTCATTGGCGGCGGCGTGATGCCGATGACTTCGGTCGGGCACTTGAAATTCAGCACCACCAACGGCTTTTCACCAGTCGGATAGACCTTCTTGATGGTCGGCAGAATATTCGAATCACCAGTCAGGGGAATCATCATCTTCAAGCTGGCAAAGATCGAATTGACCGGATTGGACGACGGAGACGTCGCCTGCTGCCTATTTACCTGAACCGGAATCTGGACTGGCATCTGAATCTGTTTGGGTAGCTGACTTACTACCGGAGCCTGGACCTGGGGCGCGGCCATGGAAGTTGCCGGCGGGGCTACTGCGGCGGCGGCAAGATTGGGGAATTGCGGTAACGAAGGCCAGGAAAACTTGAAGCCACTGCCAAAGTCACTGAATGATTTGATCGCATCCTGAACTTTGACTGGTTGTGCCTGATAGGACAGGTAGGGGTTTTTGTAGCCGGCCGGCGTACCGTTCCAGGTTGGGTAAGCAGCAACGGGCGCTTTGAATGGGTTGACCGCTACCGGTGTTGGCGCAGCGTTAACCGCCGCTGCGTAGTTCGGTGGCTCAAGACTGGGCAGTGCAACAGGGCTGGGGTCAGCAGGCGCGGGCGCGGCAATCACTGGCGTCACCGGGACAGGTGCGGCAGCGACAACTGATTCAGGTGCTGTAACCGGGACAACTGCTGAAGGGGCTGCGGCAGCGACAACAACGGTTGCAGCCGGAGCAACGGTTGTGGCGGCAATTGACTGGGCCGGACGCGCTGACAAGGGCAGAATGGCCGCTGGCTGATTCGCGAAATAGGGATTATTTGTAACATTGCCGGCAGCGACTGGAAACGACTGTGGCAGTTCGGAACTTGCCAGCTTCAGGGGTTCCGGCTTCTGGGATTCCAAATTCAGCGCGGTTGCTGCTTGGCGCACGTTGGCAGAAGGCTTGACTGACGTTGCTTTGACAGCTTTGACTTTCTTGCTGGCCGTCTTGGCGCGATTGACCTGAATATCCGACGCGCTGGAAGCCGCACTGATCGGGAGCAGGGAAAATGATGCGAAAAGCGACAAACTGAGGATCAAGGGCGAATGTTTCATTCTGGCGACCTTTATTGAGTTAGACGATTGATCGCCTAGAGTTCGCGAAGCTAACCATCACCGGAGCGAGAGTCAACAAGCCCTTGCTTATATAGCGGTAATGACTGTTTTTAGTGTATCGATATGGCCAATTCGATAGTTTCACTTAATGGCTGTTCGCAAGACAAATGCGCTTGCAGCGATCATCATGCTGCACTGCATGATGACGCATCCTGATGGAGAGTATTCGTTGAAAACCAGCCTGGAAGACCGCATGGATATTGAGGTTATCCCGCATGCCGGCGTTATCGGTGCGATTGCGCTTCGATCATCGCGGCCGTGTTTGGCGCAGAAGTTGAAGGCGGTATTGACGCCATTGTTTGCAGCCGATCGGGCCGACCTGATTTTATTGAGCGGACTCGATACGGCCTGTGCCGGGCGGAAAAGAAATGTTGAATCGCTGCAGCAGCGCATCGCCGAGCTTGACAAGCAGTTGGCGGCTGCGGCAACGACGGCCTGAGCCCGATGACTCTCGGCGGCGAAGTCATGCAACGCCGCATCCGCGTTACCGGCATCGTCCAGGGTGTCGGCTTTCGGCCTTATGTCTGGCATCTGGCGCATCAACTCAAACTGACCGGGTGGGTGCGCAACGATGCTGTCGGCGTTGATCTGCTGGTGATCGGCGCGCCGGAGCAGCTGGATGTCTTCACCCACCGCTTACCGTTGGAAATTCCGCCGCTGGCGCAGGTGCGTGAACTGACCTGGCTTGATGCACCGGTCAATTCAACGGTCGAGCAGACGCTGACAGATTTCCGCATCCTGGAAAGCGGCGCCGGTCAGGCGGCGACGATGATCGGCCATGACACGGCGGTCTGCGCCGATTGCCTGGCGGAGATGTTCAATCCCGCCGACCGGCGCTGGCGGTATGCCTTCATCAACTGCACGCATTGCGGCCCGCGCTACACGCTGACCCGCAAACTGCCCTACGACCGCGCCCAGACCAGCATGGCGAAGTTCCCGTTGTGCCCGGCCTGCGAACGCGAATATCGCGACCCGGCGGATCGGCGTTTTCATGCCGAACCTACGGCGTGCCCGGTTTGCGGGCCGAAACTGGAACTGATCCGACTTGGCGATGGCGGAGTGTCAGACGCCGAAGCAGACCCCATCACCGCCACGCTGGCCGAACTGCGCGCCGGCCGCATCGTCGCGATCAAAGGCCTGGGCGGATTCCATCTGGCTTGTGACGCGCGCAATGCCGAAGCGGTGAAACGACTGCGCAGCCGCAAACAGCGCGATGAAAAGCCGTTTGCGATCATGGCCGCCAATCTGTTGTCGATCGCGCCGTGGGCGATGATCAACACAGAGGAGGCTGGCCTGCTGCAATCGCCCGAACGGCCGATCGTGCTGCTCCGCAAACAGGCCGATGCCGACGCCGCTTTTCCCGACATTGCGCCTGGCCTGGCCTGGCTTGGTGTCATGCTGCCCTACACGCCGCTGCACTGGTTGCTGTTCCACGCTGCGGTCGGCCAGCCGGCCGGCGTTGACTGGATGCAACAAGCGCAGGATCTGCTGCTGGTGATGACCAGCGCCAATCCCGGCGGCGAACCCCTGGTCATCGACAACACCGAAGCGGTCGCACGCCTGACTGGAATCGCCGATGCGATCCTGATGCACGACCGCGACATCGTCGTGCGCTGCGACGACAGCGTGCTGCGCGTCACCCCGACTGGCGCGCCGCAATTCATCCGCCGCGCGCGCGGCTATACCCCGCGCGCCATTCGTTTGCCAGTGCGCCTGCCGGACAGCGGGCCTTCGGTGCTGGCGCTGGGCGGTTATCTGAAGAACACGATCTGCGTCACGCGCGGCGATGAAGCCTTCGTTTCGCAGCACATCGGCGGTCTCGACAACCCCGCCAGCATCGGCATGCTGATTGAAGTCAGCCAGCATCTGCTCGACATCCTGCAAGTTCGGCCGGATGCCATCGCGCACGATCTGCATCCTGATTTCTTCAGCAGCCGCCACGCGCTGCAACTCGCATCGGAGTGGGATGTGCCGGCGATCGCGGTGCAGCACCATCACGCCCATGTTGCCGCCGTAGCGGCCGAGCATGGTTTGAATGAACCGATTCTCGGCCTGGCGCTTGACGGCATCGGACTCGGCAGCGACGGCACCGCCTGGGGCGGCGAGTTGTTGAGGGTTGAAGGCGCAGGTTTTGAACGGCTTGGCCGTCTTGCCCCCATTGCTTTGCCGGGCGGCGACAAGGCCGCAAAGGAGCCCTGGCGAATGGCAGCGGCAGCGCTGTTTCGACTGGGTCGCAGCGATCAGATCGCAACACGCTTTACCGCCCAGCCGGCGGCCGCGCAATTGCATCAGGTACTGGCGCGAAATCTGAATTGCCCGCCGACCAGCAGCCTCGGCCGCTGGTTCGATGCCGCCGCTGGCCTGCTCGGCGCGCGCGAGGTGATGGCTTACGAAGGCCAGGCGGCGATGTGGCTGGAAGGGTTGGCGGAACGGCATGGCGATGTTGCGCCGCTGCACGATGGGTATGACTTGCGCACCGACCCTGAATCTGGCGAGCTCGCTGAACTCGATTTGCTGCCCTTGCTGGCAGGCATTGCCGATCAACCCGACGCGGGCTTCGGCGCGGCGATTTTCCATGCCACATTGGCGCAAGCGCTGGCTGATTGGGCAGGTCAGGCCGCCGCTGCACAAGGCTTGCGGACGATAGCCTTGAGCGGCGGCTGTTTCTTGAACCATCTGCTTTCTCGCCAGTTGACCTGCTTGCTGAGCCAGTTGGGGCTCAATGTATTGGCGGCGCGTCAGGTGCCGCCGAATGACGGCGGTTTGAGCCTGGGCCAAGCCTGGGTGGCCATGCAACAAACCGGGCCAAGCGTGCCAAGGGCGTATAAAGTATTCCCAGGTTTCCGTCGATAAATCGACCTGTCCTCTCCCCGGTTGTGTGCTTCCGATACTAGGTGAATCCACTTTGAAAACGCCTTTAAAACAGACCGTGCTGATTGTTGACGACACGCCAGAAAACCTGACAGTGCTTGGAAGCATGCTGCATCCCCAATACCGAGTCCGGGTCGCCAATTCCGGACTGCGCGCGCTTCAGGTCGCCGCCAGCGAGCCGCGTCCGGACTTGATCCTGCTCGATGTGATGATGCCGGGGATGGATGGCTACGCGGTCATCAAGCAACTGCGCGTCAATCCGGAGACATGCAACATTCCGGTTATTTTTGTCACCGCGATGGATGCGGATGATGATGAGGAACGCGGTCTTGCGCTCGGCGCGGTCGATTACATCGCCAAGCCGGCGCGACCTGCGACTGTGCTGGCGAGGGTGAATGCGCATATCGAACTCAAGTTGGCGCGCGATGCTTTACAGAATCAGAACACCTGGCTGGAAGCTGAAATATCCCGTCGCATGCGCCACAACCAGATCATGCAGGATGTCAGCATCCGCGCGCTGGCGCGTCTGGCGGAAGTGCGTGATCTGGAAACCGGGCAGCACATCCGCCGCACCCAGGCCTATGTTGAAGTGCTGGTATCGCATTTGCGCGCGCATCCGCGTTTTGCAGCCCAACTAACGGATTCCATCTCCCACATGATCTGTCAGGCCGCGCCTTTGCACGACATTGGCAAAGTCGGGATTCCGGACAGTATTCTGCTGAAGCCTTCGCGTCTCACCCCCGAAGAATTCAGCGTCATGAAAACGCACAGCAGCATCGGTGGCGACGCCATCGAGTTGGCGATGCGCAGCGAACTTGGTCAGGAAGATTTCGAGATTCTGCAAAACCATCGGTATTTGAGTAGCGAATCGCTTGCATCGGCAGTCACGGAATTCGAAAACACGCCGTTGGCCTTTCTTGCCGTAGCCAAGGAAATTGCCCTCTGGCACCACGAAAAATGGGATGGCTCCGGTTATCCGGACGGGCTTGCGGGCGATGCCATTCCGATTCCCGCCCGCCTGATGGCGCTGGCCGATGTTTTCGACGCGGTGGCCAGTCGCCGCAATTACAAGGCAGCGATGCCGTTTGAAAACGTGGTGGAGTTGATTCGTGAAGCCAGCGGCAAGCATTTCGACCCGGATATCGTCGCCGCCTTTCTGGCCAATCTGGAACCGTTTCGGGAAATTTTCCAGCGTTATGCCGATACCGACGAATCGTTGAACCTCAAGCCGGATTACCTGAACGCGCATGGAATCGACTAGCGTGTTGCTGCTTGGCATGACTTTCTCCATCGCCCGCAATCGATCACAAACCCGCACACAAACACGAGCATGACCACCATGCCCCAGCCCGAACCCGATCTGAAGCAGCTTCTGGAAGCCCTGGATACCGGCTACTGGGAGTACGACCATCTGCTCGACAGGATGTATTACAGCCCCAAGTTACGCAGTTGGTTGGGCAATGAATTTCCCAACGCTGAGTTTGCCAATTTTGCGGAATGGATTTCCCGCATCCATGTTGATGATCGACCCGCCGCTGAAGCTGCTTTGCAGACCTACCTTGCCAGCGATGCCCCCTATCGCCTGGAATATCGCTTCATCCGTCCCGATGGAAATTCGACCTGGCTGGACGTACGCGGATTTGCCATTGAACGCGACGCGGAAGGCAATCCGCTGCGCACGCTGGGTACCAAAGTCGATATCACCCAGCGCAAACAACAGGAACAGCTGCTGTTGCTGCAGCAGAATTTCAATCAGACACTGCTCGAAAATCCTGAACACGCCGACCTGGTCGATGCTGTTTTAGACACGGTGCTGTCCCTGACTGAACTGGATGGCGGCGGCCTCTATGAATTGCGCCCGGACGGCGGCTACAAGCTGGTTGCCAGTCGTGGTATCAGCACCGGGTTTGTTGGCCAAACCTGCGATATACAGCCTGCAAGTTCAAAAGCCATGTTGTTGCAGGCCGGACGCGCGATATGCAGTTGTATCCAGCCCACAGCGGAC
>JAIFLB010000016.1 GCA_020049245.1 Betaproteobacteria bacterium
GAGGAATACGCCACCGAATATCCGTTCGAGTACGACGAACAACTGGCCAAGGAGCTGGTGCCATATTGCGAACTGTCCGAGTCCGGCCCGCTGCTGATGGCCTGGCTGGAAGACGTGGACCGGACCAAGCGCCGTACACAGGATTTCCTGGTCGAACTCAACCAGCGGGTCTGGAAGGCGCTGAAGTACAACATCCGCATGGAACCCGGCGTGCAGACCTGCGAGGAAACGCTGCAACTGGCCTGCGGTTCCTGCCGCGACAGTGCCTGGCTGCTGGTGCAGATTCTGCGTCACCTGGGTTTTGCCGCGCGTTTTGTTTCCGGCTATCTGGTGCAACTCACCGCTGACTTGAAATCACTCGACGGTCCGTCCGGTCCGGAAAACGATTTTACCGATCTGCACGCCTGGGCCGAAGTCTATGTGCCGGGCGCCGGCTGGATTGGTCTCGACCCCACTTCCGGCCTGTTCGCCGGCGAGAACCACATCCCGCTCGCCTGCACGCCGGACCCGGTCAGCGCCGCACCGGTGACCGGTGCGATGGACGAGTGCGAGGTCAGTTTCAGCTTCGACAACAGCGTGGTGCGCATCCACGAAGACCCGCGCGTGACCAAGCCGTATCGCGATGACCAGTGGACCGCGATCGACGCGCTCGGCCGGGCGGTAGATGCCAAGCTTGAACAATACGATGTGCGTTTGACCATGGGTGGCGAACCGACATTTGTCTCCATCGACGACATGGAATCGGCGCAGTGGAACACCGCCGCGCTCGGTCAGCACAAGCTGGAACGCGCGCAGGATTTGTGGAATCGGCTGACCAAACATTTCGCGCCGAACGGCCTGAAGTTTTCCGGCCAGGGCAAGTGGTATCCGGGTGAACCTTTGCCGCGCTGGGCGCTGGGCATTTTCTGGCGCACCGATGGCGTGGCATTGTGGAAGAACCCGGAACTGCTGGCCGATGAAGGCAGGTCGTATGGCCACACCACCGCGCGCGCCGCCGCGTTCATGCACGCGCTGGCTGCAAAACTCGGTTTATCGACCGATTTTGCCCAGGCTGGTTACGAAGACGCGCTGCACTATCTGTTGAAGGAAGCGGAGGTTCCAGACAACCTGGACCCGGCAAAGATCAATCTGAAAGACCCGATGGAACGCCGTAGTCTGGCCGCCAAGCTGGCGCGCGGACTCGACGAGCCAGTCGGCTATGTGTTGCCGATCGCCTGGGATGGCGTAGCCAACCTGTGGAAGAGCAGCGTCTGGACCTTCCGTCGCGGCCGTCTTTACCTGTTGCCGGGCGATTCGCCGATGGGCTTGCGTCTGCCGCTGGACAGCCTGCCCTGGGTGGCCATGGCCGAACGCGAAACCCCGATTCCGCTCGACATGTTTGCGCCGCGCGAAAAGCTGGCCGACGACTACGGCGAAGTCGCCCAGCGCTACGCCGAATTCAAGCCGGCGGTGAATGTGCATCCTGAAATCAAGGCGCAAGGTTTGGCCGATGCTGCAGTTCCGGTCAAAGTCATCCACACCGCGCTGTGCGTCGAGGCGCGTGGCGGCGTAATGCGCATCTTCATGCCGCCGCTGTCGGCGCTGGAACATTATCTGGAACTGGCCGGTGCCATCGAATCGGTGGCGACCGAGATGAAAACCCCGATCATCCTGGAAGGCTACGAGCCGCCGCGCGACTGGCGTTTGCAACGGCTGATGGTCACCCCCGACCCCGGTGTCATCGAAGTCAACATCCACCCGGCCAGCAACTGGGGCGATCTGACTTCGAACATCAAGATTCTTTATGAAGAAGCGCGTCTGGCCCGCCTGACCACCGAGAAATTCATGCTTGACGGCCGCCACACCGGCACCGGCGGCGGTAACCATGTCACTTTGGGCGGCGCCACACCCGCCGACAGCCCGATGCTGCGCCGGCCCGATCTGGTAATGAGCCTGGTCGGCTACTGGCAGCATCACCCCGGCCTGTCCTACCTGTTCTCCGGCATGTTCATCGGCCCGACCAGCCAGGCGCCGCGCGTCGATGAAGGCCGTGACGAGAAACTGTACGAGCTGGAAATCGCCTTTCAGCAGATGCCGAAACTCACACCGGGCAGCGAAACCAGCCAGCTTTGGCTGGTCGACCGGCTGTTGCGCAACCTGTTGGTCGACCTGACCGGTAACACGCACCGTTCCGAGTTCTCCATCGACAAGCTGTACTCGCCGGACAGCCCGACCGGACGCTTGGGGTTGCTCGAATTCCGTGGTTTCGAAATGCCGCCGCACTGGCAGATGAGCGCGGCGCAGATCCTGTTGCTGCGCATTCTGGTGGCGCGCTTCTGGGAAAAACCGTATCGCCATCGTCTGGTGCGCTGGGGTACCGAACTGCATGACCGTTTCATGCTGCCGCATTACATCCGCGCCGACCTGCTCGACGTGATGCGCGACCTGGGTGAATCCGGCTATCCGTATCAGGCCGAATGGCTCGATCCGTACATCGAATTCCGCTTCCCGCGCATCGGCACGGTGAAGATCGACGACATCGAAATCGAGATGCGTACCGCCATCGAACCCTGGCATGTGCTGGGCGAGGAACTCAGCAACGTCGGCACCGCCCGCTTCGTCGATTCGTCGGTGGAACGCGTGCAGGTGCTGGTGACAGGACTCACGGACAGTCGCTATGTGCTGGCCTGCAACGGCCGCCGGGTGCCGCTGAAATCGACCGGCCGCCACGGCGAATATGTCGCCGGCATCCGTTACCGCGCCTGGCAGCCGCCGTCGGCGCTGCATCCGACCATCGGCGTCCATTCGCCGCTGATCCTCGACCTGATCGACACCTGGACCGGCAAGGCCATCGGCGGCTGCGCCTATCACGTCAGCCATCCCGGCGGTCGCAGCTACGACGTGTTCCCGATCAACGCCAATGAAGCCGAATCGCGCCGGGTCAACCGCTACCAGGACTGGAACCATACCCCCGGCCCGGTGCCGGTGCCGCCCGACCTGGCCCGCCTGGCCGAATTCATGCCGAACGGCAGCGGCTTGCGCCCGATGGCGCCGCCGCCGGAAGAACCGACGCATGAATATCCGTACACGCTGGATTTGAGGAGGATGCCGGAATAATGCAAACGCCAGCTATCATGCCCGCTATGAAGTCGGGTTGATTCGTAGGGCGGAAAAGCCGGCGGCTTTTTGCTGGCGTCTTCCGCCGTATGCACCGAGCATTGGCGGAAGGCGCTATCGCTTTTCCGCCCTACGATTTGGCCGATTTCGAGCAGGATGTCAGAAACTGGAGTGCGTCATGAAAGCCATCATCGAACTGGATCGAAAAAACAGCATATTCGCCTCAGTGCGTGAGCAGATCGAATCCGATGCCGAAGTGGACTACCGTCTTTCGTACGAGTCTGCGCGCGCGCTGTTTTCCGAATTGACGCCGGCGCGTATCGACCTGCTCGACACCTTGCGCAGAGCCGGGGCGTGCAGTGTTTACGCGCTGGCCAAGACAGCCGGGCGAAATTACTCGAATGTGCATGGCGATGTGACCCGCTTGCTCGACCTGGGACTGATTGAACGCGCCCAGGACGACACGGTTTTCGTGCCTTTTTCCGAGATTGATATCCGCCTGCCACTGGCGTTGGCGGCGTGAAGCAGGATTTACCCGTGCTACGTCGTTTGACGCATGCCAGCGTGTCGCCATAGCGGTGTATAGATAGCACATGAACAGCCCCAGCCTGCAGATGTCCACCCCGCCCGACTACCAACCTCTGCCCGATGCCTGGGACGAGATGTGGGACGCCGAAACCGGCGTACGGCCGCATTGGGGTGATCTGGTCGATGGGCTGGCTGGCCTGGGCGCGCGCGACTGGTCGGCGCGCGGACAGCGGATCAAGCGACTGCTGCGCGAGAACGGCGTCACCTATCACGTCTACAACGACCCGCGCGGCTACTCGCGGACCTGGGAACTCGACCCGATTCCGCTGTTGCTCGATTTCGCCGAATGGCGGCAGATCGAAGCCGGACTGGAACAGCGGGCGCATCTGCTCGACCTGATTCTGCGCGACCTGTACGGGCCGCAAACGCTGCTCAAGCGTGGTCTGTTGCCGCCCGATCTGATCTACGCCCATGCCGGTTATCTGCGTCCGTTGCTCGGTGCGCTGCCGGCGGACCGGCGACAACTGATCTTCTACGCGGCCGATCTGGTGCGCGGGCCGGATGGCCGCATCTGGGTCATGGCCGACCGCACGCAAGCGCCATCCGGCGCCGGCTACGCGCTGGAAAATCGCACCGTGATGGCACGCACGTTTCCCGAGTTTCTGGAAGATGCCAGTGTTGCCAAACTGAATCCCTGGCTGGAAGCGGTGCGCGCCGCGCTCAACGGCTTGGGCACTGTCGCGCGCGAACATGCCGAAGTCGTCGTGCTGACGCCGGGCCCGGCCAACGAGACCTACTTCGAGCACGCTTACCTGGCCGCGCGCCTCGGCTACAACCTGGCGCAAGGTGATGATTTGACCGTGCGCGACGGCCGCGTCTGGCTGAAATCGGTGCAGGGTTTGAAGCCGGTCGATGTGATCCTGCGCCGGGTCGATGAAGAGTGGTGCGATCCGCTCGAACTTCGCCAGGATTCGCGCCTCGGTGTGGCCGGGCTGGTCGAAGCGGTGCGGCGCGGCAATGTGGCGATCGCCAATCCGCTGGGCAGCGGTTTGTTGGAAAACCCGGCGTTGATTCCGTTCTTGCCGGTTCTGGCCAAGGCGTTGCTGGGCGAAAAACTGCTGTTGCCAAGTGCGGCGACGTGGTGGTGCGGCCAACAGCGCGAGCGTGAGCATGTGCTGGCCAACCTGCAGCGCCTGGTGTTGAAGCCGATCCATCGCGGCCAGGCCAGTGAGACGGTGTTTGGCCCCGATCTTGATCGCAAACAACTGGCCGCCTGGCGCGCGCGCATTCTGGCGCGGCCGCATTTGTACGTCGGCCAGGAACCGATTCAGCCCTCAACCACGCCGGCGTTGCATAACAACCGCTTGATGCCGCACAAGGCCAGCTTGCGGACTTTTCTGGTCAGTCGCGAGGCGGGCTATGCCACCTTGCCTGGCGGACTCACCCGCTGTACCAGCGGACATATGTTGTCTGCCCAGAGTGGTGCGCTTAACAAGGACACCTGGATTACGCCGGCGATCGAGCTGATCCGCCCTCCGCAAATGCCGGTGATGGCGCAGGGACAAAGCCAGCTAAGCCAACAAGGCCAGCAAGGCCAGCAGAGCGGACAATCGCAGTCGCAAACATTGTTGCAGCAAAGCTTGAAGCAGGCTTTTCAGCAAACGCTGCAGCCTGCGGTGCAAACATCCCGGTCCCCGGTCAGCATTCACCCCGAGGCCGAAATTCTGACCAGTCGGGCTGCCGATAATCTGTTCTGGACCGGCCGCTATCTGGAGCGCGCGGAAGCGGTGACGCGTTTGTTGCGCGCGGTGCTTGACGGTCTCTGGGAAGAGGAAACCGCGCCGGGCCTGGAACCGGTGTTGCACGCGCTGATGCGTTTGATGGGCTACGCACCGGGCGATTGCGGCTGCAAGGACCGCGATGACTTAGCCAACTGTGTACGCGAACTGACCACTCAGAACGAGCGCCCCGGCAATCTGGCGCATACCGTGCGCGGGCTGCTGGGTTGTGCCTACGGCACGCGAGAATACTGGTCAGTGGCGATTTGGCGGCTGCTTGACCGAGTCGAACGCGATTGGGGACAACGTCCGCGTAAATCGGGAGGCAGCCATGAACGGATCGATCTCTGGCTGGGCAGGCTGGTTGATGCGTTGGCTGGCTTGGCCGGCCTGGCTTCTGAAACATTGCCGCGTGAAACCGGCTTCCGCTTTTTCGATCTTGGCCGCCGCATCGAGCGCGGCCTGACGCAATCGACATTGTTGGTGCAAACGCTGCAATCGCGCCTGACCGGCGAGGCGGAACGTGAAAGCCTGTCGCTGGTGCTGGCCAGCGCCGACAGCCTGATCACTTTCCGCCGGCGATATCGCGCCGAACCCTTCCTGACTGGCGTGCTGGAACTCTTGTTGTGGGACGTGGAAAGTCCGCGCGCGCTGATTTACCAGATTCATACCGCGCGCCGCCACCTCACCGCGTTGACGCATGCCGGTCAGCGCTGCAATGCCGAGCGTCCGCTGTTCAGCGCCGAAGAACGCATCTACGCCGCCGAGGCGAATCTCGAAGATTGGCGCGTCGACGCCGCCGCGCGCCAGACTTTGATCGCCACGCTGGGCGAAATCTCCAGCCAAATGACGGCAGCCTCGGACGCCATTTCGCATACCTGGTTCACCCATGTGCAGGAGCTGTATGCGCTGCGCCCGCTACCACCCCGCGTTTGATTGAAGATATTTCCACTATCGCCATGAGCCGATTTCGCATCGAACACGTCAACACCTATTACTACGCGCATAGCGTCGGCCTCAATTATGGCGAGGCGCGTTTGCTGCCGCGCGCGGCGGCTGGTCAACGTGTGCTGGAACGGACGCTGGTGATGACGCCGTTTGTCGACGATTACCGCGAACGCGATGACGCTTTCGGCAATCGTGTCGTCTGGTTCAACCTGCGCCAGCCGCATCAAAGCCTGGCGGTCACCGCCTGCAGCTTGATCGAACGTGTTGCGCCAATTCAAGCCACGGTCTCGCCGACCTGGGAATCTGTCGTGCAAAGCCTGAACCAACCCCTCTACGGGGAAGTTGGGGCGAATGCCGGGAATGTCGCCGAGCGTGATTACTGCTTGCCTTCGCCGCATGCGCCCTACGAACTCGCCGCGATCGATTACGCCCGCATCAGCTTCACGCCTGGTCGGCCCTTGCTGGAAGCGGTGGCGGATCTGACCGCCCGCATCCATGCCGAATTCGCGTATCGGCCGAACGCGACGCAGATTGACACCCCGATCGCCGAGGTGCTGGCCGAGCGGCATGGTGTTTGTCAGGACTTCGCCCACCTGGCGTTGTCCGGTTTGCGTGGTCTCGGCCTCGCCGCGCGCTACGTCAGCGGTTATCTGGAAACAACGCCGCTGCCGGGGGCGCCGATCCTGACCGGCGTCGATGCCTCGCACGCATGGATCAGCGTCTTTCTGCCCGGGTCAGAGGAAAATTCCGGCTGGTTCGATTTCGATCCGACCAACGGCACAGAGATTGGTGAAGGCCATCTGACGCTGGCCTGGGGGCGCGACTATGGCGATGTTGCGCCGTTGAAAGGCGTCATCTATGGCGGTGGCATGCACCAGCTCGATGTCGGCGTCACTGTCACACGCATGTTTGATAATTGACGCCCTTTTCCATTTTTTGCCTCGTTCATGAAGCCTGCTGCCTCCACTCCCCCGATCTGCATCATCAAAGCCGGCAGCACGTTCCCGGAAAGCGTCGCCGAAACTGGTGATTTCGAAGACTGGCTGATCGCCGGTTTAGGTCTGCCAAAAACCGAAGTCCGTGTAATCAACGCGGTTGAAGCTGCCAAGCTGCCGCCGCCGGCTGATTGTGCCGGTGTCGTGATCAGCGGCGCGCATGCGATGATCACCGACGATCTGCCCTGGATGCTGCGCCTGTCCGACTGGACCCGGCGTGTGGTGACCGCGCAAGTGCCGTTTCTCGGCATCTGCTTCGGCCATCAGATGCTGGCGCGGGCGATGGGCGGGCAGGTCGACTTTCATCCAAAGGGGCGCGAGATCGGTAGTGTCGATATCGAACTGCATGCCGCCGCGCAAAGCGACTTGCTGTTCGCCGCCATGCCACAACGGTTCAGAGCACATGCCGTTCACGCCCAGTCGGTCAGCAAGCTGCCGTCGGGTGCCACCTTGTTGGCGAGTAACGAATATGAAGCGACACACGCTTTCCGAGTCGGCGTTTGTGCCTGGGGCGTGCAGTTCCATCCCGAATTCAACCCGGCGCGGATGGCGGTGTATCTGGATCACTTCGCACCAGCCTTGCAGGCTGCTGGCGTTGACGTAGCTTCAATCAGGGCGAATTTGGTCGAGACCCCGGAATCCGCCCGGCTGTTGTCCCGCTTCGTCAGGCTGGCGAAGGCGGAAGCGTTTGAATAGCCGCCTTTTCAGCTGTCCTGGTCAGCAACTGCGCGGCACGCCATAAGATAAACCACAGCTGTTGCCGGCAACTGTGTTGTTGGTTCGGCTGATCTGATTCAATGCCGGCCTGGCGGTAAAACCATATCCGGACTGGTAGGCGGATTGTGTGTTTTGTGCGTTTAGCGTGTTTTGCATCGCTGCGGCGGCAGGGCGCGCCGCCGTGTAGGTTGCCCCGGAAACACCGAAGATCATCTGCGAAGCGGAATAGCGGCTGTTGTCCGGTTGCGTTTGGGGGTGGCCAAAATTGTTGCCATAGCTGTTGCCATAGCTATTGCCATAACCAGGTGCTTGCGGAGCCGCTTGAGCTGCGATGTAAGGATTGGCGCTGATTTGTTGAACCTGAGCCGGTCGCGGCGGCTGGTAGGCATTGCTGTAACCGTTCGCCGGGTAATACGCCTGCATTGGCGCTGGAGCAGCCGGGGCATAGGAAGCGTATTGCGGCGCCACGCGTGGCTCAGTCGTCCGGTCAATGATCTTGTGCGCCAGGCCGGCCATGATGCCTTCCGTGGTGACGATGCGGTCGGCCATGAAACCGATGCGGTCCGCCATCAAGCCGATCCGGTCGGCCATCTTGCCTGGATTGCTGGAAAGCGACAGCATCGTCGCCGAGGCCGTATTGACGCTGTTGTTGGTGACACTTTCGGTACTATCGATCAGGTTGTTGGTGACGCTGGTCATGCCCACCACCAGTTCAGTCAAAAAGGCATGCGAAGGCATCGGGAATGCAGCCAGCATTGCAGTGGAAACAGCCATTATTTTCAGTGCGGACATGCGGGGCCTCTTGCAGGAGAATTTGTACAATTTGTTGGACGAAATTATACGTAAAACTTATACATGTACAAGTATGTTTTGTGAATGTTGTACAATTATCCCATGCTGACTGAATCCTTCACTGCCTCCAACGCCGCGTTTTTCCCGATTCGTGAACTGGTCCATCGCACCGGTGTCAATGCCAGTACGCTGAGGGCTTGGGAGAATCGACATGGCTTGTTGACGCCAGTTCGGACCGAATCCGGACACCGTTTGTATAGCCAGAATGATGTGCAACGGGTGCGGCGTGTACAAGAATTACTTGTACAAGATTTGAGCCTGAACGAGATCGCCCGCATGCTCGACAATGCCGCCGAACCTCCTATCGAACCATCGCCACGGGTGATGGAAAACAGCCTGGCGGCAACACTGAGCCCAGCATGGCAGGGCTACCTGACCGAGACGCTGAGCGCGCTGGAAAACTTCAGCACGGATCGGCTGGACAGCCTCTACAGCGAGTCGTGCGCGGTGTACCCGATCGATATCGTCACCGAACGCCTGATGATCCCGGTGCTGGAGCAATTGGGCCTGCGCTGGGACAAACGCCCCTCCGGCATCGCGGAAGAACATTTCTTCAGTGCCTGGCTGCGCAACAAGCTGGGTTCGCGTTTGCATCATGCCGCTGGCAACGCGCATGGCCGCCAACTCATCCTGTCCTGCCTGCCAGGCGAACATCATGAAATCAGTCTGCTGCTGGTGGCGCTGGGCGTCCTGCAAAGGGGATACCGGGTGATCTATCTGGGCGCCGATATGCCGATCGAGCAATTGCAGCCGGTCTGCCGCCAAACCCATGCCGCCGGCATCATCCTGGCCGGACGCGGCTTGGTCGAGCCAGCCCGGATTGAAGCCAACCTGAAAGAGATCAGCCAACTGGTTGCAAGCGCCGGCGTCCCGGTCTTCGTCGGTGGCCGCTTCTCGGTATTGTTGCAGCGGGAACTGGAAGAATTTGGCGCGCAGCCGTTGGGAGACAACATTACCTTGGGATTGCGACTGATCGAGGTTGGCCTGGCGTCGAGTCCAGGCGGCAGTTCAATCGCTCACGCACCCGCCCGCGTCAGACGCAAGTGATTTGCCAATGCGGGCGGCGATAACATTCACTATGCTGATGTAGTCCCATTACTTTCAGGAGATATTCATGACGGCCCAGCTTTCACCTCTGGCGCGATTCGACAACCTGCT
>JAIFLB010000111.1 GCA_020049245.1 Betaproteobacteria bacterium
ATTTCGATGTAGTCCTTGGCATGGCCCCAATCACGTTTGGCATCCATGTTGCCGAGGTAGAGGCAGTCTTGCAGGCCGAGTTTGATTCTTGCCAGGGCACGCGTGATCTTGCGGGTGACGAAGGTTTCGCCGCGGATCGGGCTTTCGTGGTTGAACAGGATGCCGTTGCAGGCATACATGCCATAGGCTTCGCGGTAGTTGACGGTGATCCAGTAGGCGTAGAGCTTGGCGCAGGCGTAGGGACTGCGCGGGTAGAAGGGGGTGGTTTCCTTCTGCGGGGTTTCCTGGACGAGGCCGAACAGTTCGCTGGTGCTGGCCTGGTAGAAGCGGGTTTTCTTGTCGAGGCCGAGGATGCGGATGGCTTCGAGGATGCGCAGGGAGCCAAGGGCGTCGGAGTTGGCGGTGTATTCGGGTTCTTCGAAGCTGACGGCGACGTGGCTTTGCGCGGCGAGGTTGTAGATTTCGTCGGGCTGCACCTGCTGGATGATGCGGATCAGGCTGGAGCTGTCGGTGAGGTCGCCGTGGTGCAGGATGAATTTGCGCCCGGTTTCGTGCGGGTCTTGGTAGAGGTGGTCGATACGGTCAGTGTTGAACAGGCTGGTGCGGCGCTTGATGCCGTGCACTTCGTAGCCTTTATTGAGCAGGAATTCAGCCAGGTAGGCGCCGTCTTGGCCGGTGACGCCGGTGATCAGGGCGATTTTGATCATTCAAGATATCCATATTGTTATTGGCAAGACGTTTATGGAATCACTTTTTCCCGTTTTGCGCAGCCGATTTGAAGAAGAAGCCAAGCAAACCATCCAGCGCGAACAGGATCAGCAGCGCAATCATGAATAGCAATACGCCGGCGAAATCGTGCAGGAAGCCTTGCCCGGCTTCATCGCCAAGATGGTAGGTGACCAGCACGAGAATCATGACCCGGCCAATGTTGGCGACAAATGCGATGGGCAGGATGCTGGCGATCAGGATGCCGTTGCGCAGCCAGTTCTTGTGCTCCATCAGGTAGAGGTAGAGCAGGCCCATTGCCGACAGGCTGCCGCCAAGCAGGGCGCGCGGATGTCCGGCAACGGTGAGGAATTCGCGTTTGCTCCAGATCAGGTAGAGCGACACCACCAGCACGATGGGGCCGTGGGCTTGCTCTTCGCTATTCCAGATGCCGTTTGACAGATCCCAGTAGGTGGGCAGGTAAAGTACCAGCAGACCAAGCAGGACTGGCCACCACGTCGCTAGCAGGCTGGTTGGCGTGGCGGGGTAGGAAGAAACATGGGCGTTCATTCCAACCAAACGATTAATGTTCGTTTACCACGGCTCCCACAACTTCAGCGCCGGCCGCGCCGATCATGGCTTTGATGCCGGAAACATGGTTCAGGCGGGTATGGTTTTTGCGCACGGCAATCACGGCGCCGCGGGTGCGGGCGGCTGCGATCTGGAAATCAGATGCGACGCTGGCCGCAGGCGTGTCGAGCAGGATGACATCGTAACTACTGGCAAGGGTTTCCAGCAGGTTGGCGAGGTTGCCGCGCGAAAGCAGTTCAGCCGGGTTGGGCGGCAACGTACCAGCGGGCAGCACTGAGAGGTCGATGAAGGCAGGAATGCGAACCACGGCTTCGAGACCGGCGCGGTCGGCGAGCAGGTCGGACAGGCCCATTCCCTTGCCGAGGTTGAACAGGCCGCTGACACCGGGGGTACGCAGGTTGGCGTCGATCAGCAGCGTGCGTTCACCGAGTTGCGAGAAGACGACGGCCAGGTTGGCTGCCAGGTAGCTGGAGCCATCGCCCGGGTTGGTGCCGACCATGGTCAGTGCGTTGTTGCCGAGGGCGAACCAGCGCAACATGAGTTGGCTACGCAGCGCGCGCAGACCTTCAACCTGCGGGCTGAACGGGTTGTAGGCGGCGACCAGTTCATGGCTGTAGCCACCTTCGCCGGCGGTCAGGTAGGGGTAGTCGAACTGCCGCGCGAGCGCTTGCTGGATGTCCGCTTCGGTAATCAGACCGAGCTGGCTGGCGGCATCGCCAAAGCGAAGATTCTTCTCTTTTTGCAAGCGCAGAACGCGCTCGGCATCCTGGGCACTGAGCTTGCCCTGGTCGAGCAGGATGCGGCCAATCGTGAATTCTGCGCGGCTGGCAGTGTTGGAGGTGGCGGTGGGCATGGCGGTATTCATAGTCTGGGTTCCCGGTTTCTGGCGCTGGTTCAGGCAGTCTGGCGGCGCAAGAAGCTGCCGCGCGCTTTCTTGAATTTGGATATCTCGCCCAGCACGGTGATGTCGAGACCGCTGATCAAGTCATCGCTGGAACGCACGCGGCGATCGATCATTTCCATCAGGAAGGCGAGGCCGATGCCGAGCAGGCTACCCAGAAACACCGAGAGGATGACGTTCAGCAGAACCTTGGGGCTGGAAGCTTCAACCGGCGGCATGGCGGGGTTGAGGATGGCGACGTCGGTCTGGTTGCTCTGTGATTCCAGCGAGGTCTGATTCTGCCGTTGCAAAGCGGCGTCGTAGGTGCGCTGGGCGTTTTCCACATCGTGCATCAGTACGGTGAGTTCGTCGCGCTTCTGCTTGAGGTCGAGCACGCGCGACTTTTGCGCGGCCAGTGATCCGCGCAGATCGCCTTCGCGCTGCTGGGCGACCTTGGCGGTGCTGGAGACACCTCGGGTCGCGGTGCGAACCTCGCCGGTGAGTTTTTCGCGCAGGCTCACCAATTCGGCTTCGGCACGCTGGAATTGGGGGTGATTCTTGCCGACCTTTTCTGCCAGCTCGGCAATTTTGCTTTCGGCGCGGGCGATGTCTGCGCGCAGGCTTTGCACCACCGGACTGTTCATGATTTCCGGCAACGCATCGCTGCTCTGCTTTTGCCGGGAGGTCGAGTCGAAGGTCTGCGCCTGCGCCATCACCAGTTGGCTGGACAGTTCCGCCAGGCGGGCGGTTTCCACGTCCAGCCGCTCATCGCTGGCGAACAGGCCTTTTTCGCGCTGGTAATCGGTGAGCTTGGCCTGAGCTTGTTCCAGCGCTAGCCGCAGTTCCTTGATCTTGCCGTCGTACCAGGCGCTGGTCTGCCGCGCGGGTTCTACTTTCAGCTCCAGGTTGGTGTTGATGTAGGCTTGCGCGAAGGCGTTGGAGATGAGGGCGGCAAAACGGGGGTCGGTGCCTTCAAATCCGAGCTGGATGACGCTGGATTCACGTGACGGTTGTACGTCCAGTTTCTTCAGCAGCAGTTCGGCCAGCCAGTGGCGGATGTCGCCCTGGCCTTCGCCGGAGGCCATGAAGTCGGCTTTGACGTTGGGGTTGTCGGCCAGCTTCAGGCCGTCAACCACTTTCAGTGCGACGTTCTGGCTTTGGATGATGTCAACCTGGGTTGCGATATAGCCGGGGATCAGTTGGGCAGGCAGAACGATGCCGGTCACCGGATCCTTGGCCTTGGAGTCAACGATCAGGGTCGTGGTGGCGGTATAGCTTTTTGGCAGCAGGAGGCTGACCGTCAGCGTGGTGGCGACAGTGACGCCCAGCGCGAGCAATGCGAGCAGGCCGCGCGCTTTCAGAATCAGAAGGAATTGGCTGAAGTTCATGTTGGCTCCCGGCTTAGAACAGGCTTTCTTTTACGAAAATGACATCGTCAGCCTGCAACGAATCGGCCAGTTTTGCGTCGACTTCCAGCATGCTACCGCCCTCCCCTCGCCGCAGAATCCTGATCCCTTTTTGGGTGCCGCGCAGGGTAAGACCACCGCCGACCGAGAGCGCCTGCACCAGGGTCATGTTCTTTTCCAGGCGGAAGGTGCCTGGACGCTGGACTTCGCCGTAGATGTAGAAGCGCGGTTCGCGCGGGACGAACAGGATGTCGTCGTTACCGATGTCAACATTGAGTTCGTGGGCGCCATCACGCAGCAGCGCAATCAGGTCAATTTCGCGACGGCTGGCATTCTTGCCTTTGCCGGAAGTCAGAATCAGGGTATCAGCGCCGTCAGGTGTGACACCGCCGGCCTGGGCCAGGATGTCGGTCAGCCGACTGGCCTTTTGCAGCGGAAATTTACCGGGGCGATTAACGCGGCCCAGCACGGAAACTTCCTGGCCCTTGAATTCCATGACCACCACATTGACCTGCGGGCTGTTGATGAAGCCACCGGCTTCCAGCATTTTGGCGATGCGCTTGGCGGCTTCGTTGGCGGTCATGCCGGAGACGGGCACTTCGCCTACCAGCGGAAACAGGATGCCGCCTTGTTCGTTGACACGGGTTTCGGTGCCCAGATCCGGATGGTCATACACCGTGATGCGCACCAGGTCGCCAGTGGACAGACCGTAATCGCCGGTCGCGCGGGCGGTGGCAGCGCTCAACAACGCGAACAACATCAACGCGTAGATCAGAATGGTTCGATTCACTTTCACGGTTGCATCCCTTTGCATCAAAAAACATCGGTGCCCGCCAACCTGGCAGGCTTAGTTAACCAGCAATTTCTTACAACTTGTACACGCCCCATGCGCGATGACATTCGATCATGGCGATTCAGAATTTCAGATTGGCGGCAACGAACAGGGTGTTGGCGCTGAACTCCTGCAAAGCGATCGTCGAATCGCGGCGGGAATGTTGTACGCCGACAGTGATATTGCCACCGCGCCATGCTTCGTGGCTGACACTCAGCGTGGCAGTCTGCAGATCATCCTTGCGCGTACTGCCTTCGTAGTCGATACGTTGATAACCGACCTGACCGCTGATACCGGTTTTCGGCAGCACCTGCCAGACAGCGGACAGGTTGATTGCGTCGGCCACTTCGTTGTTAACGGTAGCGGTATCGGAAGCACGTAAATCACGCGATAGCGCGGCTTCGACCTGGGTCTTGCCGGTGGGCAGCCAGCGGCCAGCCAGCCGCCATTCCATACCGCTGAAATCGTGGTTGCTGACATTGGGATGGGTACGCTTGGCCTGTCCGATGGAGCCGGAAAGATTGCTCTTGCCGCTGAGTGTCCAGCTCGCGACCAGTCGCACAGACTGTTCTTCGGAGCGGTTGTCCAATGTAGGCGACAGCACACGATTGGGATACTCGCCGCTGCTGTCGGTCAATTCAACGCCGACACGCTCCACCATGCCGCCCTGGCGATAAAGCCCGACGGTCACGATGCTGTATTTGCTGTCGCTGGGTTGCCGATTCGTGTCGGAATATTTCCGCTTGTTCTCATCCAGCCGCACTCTCGCGCGCCAGTCGGCATGCAGCCAGTAGTCTGCCTGGAACGCCAGCTTGTCGTCGGTCACCACATTGTTGGCGACAATGCCACTGATGTCGGTGTAGGGCGACTGCGTCCGCGCTGTCGAAGCGGACGCGATGCCTGACCAACGGTTGCCCAACTGCCACTTCCATTCGCCATTCAGATCCTGACCGGTGTAATCAAGCAGGTTGGAATATCGGCTGAAAAGTGTCTTGTCAGCGGCCAGACGAGCGGTAACCTGCTGTCGGCCCTGTTTCCAGTCGACATCGACGCCTGCGCCATAACGCTGATAGGAGACCGACTGTATCGGCTCGCCGATGGTTGAAGCCTGTGCCTGCGCATCGCTGGAGAACCGGAACAAATTACTGTCGATACCGACGTTGGCGCTGATAAATGGCCGCAAGGTATCGCCTTCCAGAGCCCGTGCCTGGCCCGTAGCCAGCAACAGGTAACTGCTTGCCAGGACTAGCAATAGTCGAACGAAGCTAAGCCCTCCCTGACGGGAAACGAAGAATGGTGCCAATAGGCTGGCACTCGATACAAACATGAATTGCTGTCTCCAATCCAATTCGACAGGACAACGGCAAAAACCGCCACCTCTGGCATCGGCGACGCCTGGAAAGCGTGAGATTTTGGCTACCATTTGTGACAGGTTTATTTAATTTTGTAACAGAAGTCCAATGTTTCTATTTACTTGCAATGCGGCTAGCGGCTGAAGTTGCGCTATCGATTGTACTTTCCAATTGGGTTTGCCACCCATTTTGCTGAGCCAGTTCGCGCCACGGGCGGGTTTAATGGCTGTATTGAGGTTCAAATTCGACTTTTTCGCGCTGACAGCAGCATTCCTCGGAGCAGACCGCCGCCCAGCAAAACCAGCGCCCACAGCGGTATCGGCACATCGCCGTCATTACCCGCCACGGGCGCGGTAACGTTGAAACCTTGCTGCGCCGAGGTCGCCAGATAGAACGCGTCGCCTTCCTGGCTGGCCTGCAAGGTACAGAGGCCAGCGTTCAACAGCGTGACCAGATTGGTACTGACAGTGCAGACAGCGGGGGTCAGCGAGGTGATGGACACCGCCAAACCCGAACTGGCTGTTGCCGTGACCATGAACGGAGTTGCGCCGAGAACCTGATCGGCCACCGTCTGGAAATCGGTGATGCTTTGCGCCAACTTGTTGACGGTAAAACTGTGCTTCACCGCAGGCGCGGCTTCATAAATCGCATTGCCGGCCTGATTGGCCTCCAGCGTACAGGCGCCGACTGCGATGAAATTCACCACATCGCCCGTCACCGTGCAGATCGACGCTGTTTGACTGCTGAAACTGACCGCCAAACCGGAACTGGCCGTGGCGCTCAGCGTAAGACTGCTGTTCACCAACTGGTCGGCAATGGCGTCGAAGCTGATGGTTTGTGCTTGCAACAATGACCAGTTCAGCGTGATTGCGCCGTCGACCGCCGCTTTACCATCCACCGCAAAGTAATACGTGGCGCCGGACTGCACCGTCAGGCTGACGCCGCTGGTATTGCCGGCACTGCCGTCGTTATCGTTCGAAGCCACGGTGGTCAACGCGGCCACCGCGCTGCCGGTGTAAATGCCGAGCAAAGTGTCGAAGCCGCTGGCGTAGGTATTCACAGTCAATGTTCCAGAAGCAGGCGCAGTCCATTTCCACCACACCGATTTACCGCCGACATTGCCGGCGTGGCTGGGTTCGCCGGTTTCCTTGCTGGCATTGATGTTCCAGCCGGTGGTCTGGCCGCTGAGGCCACTCAGGATCAATGCGCTGGCAAAAGGGTCGTTGACCGGCGCGCCCTGAGCGGCGAGCAGATTGAGACGCGGGGTGACGATGCTGTTGCGAGTATCGGTCACAGCCGTGCCATTGCCGGTCAGCCGTGCCAGACGCGCAGTGGCGGTGTCAGCGGCAAACGCCTGGGCCATGACGGCTACCGCACCGGAAACAAAAGGCGCTGAAATGGACGTGCCGCCCACCGTCGCGCCGGTGACGGTGATCAACCCACCCGGCGCCAGCAGGGTCAGGAAGCTGGCGCTGTTGGAAAAACAAGTGACTTTGTCGGCAACGGTGCTGCTGTCGCTGCAGGCGCTCCAGGTCACCGCGCCGACATTGGCGTCGTATACGGCGCCAACCGATACCGCCTCGGGCGTGCAGGCCGGACTGGAAATACCATCGGTGTATCCATCGTTACCACTGGAGGCAATGGTCAGAATGCCGACGTTGCGCGCGTTAATGATGGCGGATCGATACGGATTTCCGCTAGAACACAAAGTAGTGTTTTCCACTCCATCGCCCAGGCTGAGATTGATCGCCACGATGTTGTAAGTCGTGCGATTTGAAATCGCCCAGTTGATGCCTTCCAGAATGTCCGAACTGCTGGCGCTGGTGCCATCAAAAACGTCAATCGCCGCAATGTTGGCGCCGGGCGCGATGCCAGCCACAGTGCCGGCAACCCAGGTGCCGTGGCCATTTGCATCCAGCGCGCTGTCATCCGGCGCCGCATCGAAAGCCGCCACCACCCGGCAACCGGCCGGCACGCCGGGAGCGGTACAAGAACCAAATTCAGAACGGGTGTAAGTCAGGCCGGTATCCAGAACTACCACGGTCGTGCCCGCGCCGGTGCGCCCCATCACGCTGGCGACAGCGGGTTGGCCGACCAGCGGCAGACTTTGGGCAAGATGCGGATAAGCCCGGGCGTTTTGCATCACCGCCGAGACTTGCGGCCGCTTCAACATGCGCAGCAAAGCGGCTGCATCCGGAAAACGAACCAGCCGCATCGGCAAATGTGAATACTCGCGCAACACTTTGGCATCGTTGGGCTGCAACGCCGAATCCACGCTGCGCTTGATCTGGCTATAACGTTCAGCCCGCAAGCTCAACACGGCATCGTCTTCGATCTTCAGCTTGCGCTGGGCCAAACGGACCTTCATTTCAATATCGGTGGCGCTGCTATCGAATGCGACCAGCAACTCGCGTATCTCACCCGATTCCACTTTTTGCCAGGTTTCGTCATCAATCTTGCCGGCGACCTCAGCCGGCGGCGCGGCGAGCGCAAGGCTGCAAGCCAAGAAACCGGAAAGCAGCACAAACCGAAGCAACAGCGAGCCAAATTTCATTTCAGATTCGTCCTTTTCATTTCTGCGCTTACCTTCTCCGCCCTTACCTTCTCCGCGCTGACCTCAGCATTCCACTTGTAAGACCGCCACCCAACAATACCAGCGACCAGAGCGGCAATGGCACATCACCAGAAGCAGCGCTACCACTGTTTCTGACCTTGGCCCAGGTCGCCGCCGTAATCTTGCCGGCCGCGATGTGGGACGCCACAGCGGCTTCAATGTGGGTTGAAACATCGGCAAAAGCAGGGGGAATCGAGACGCAGACAAGCAGAAAAATCAAACCGCCTATAAAACGCGCACAGCGGAGGCTCATGCGGCCCACGATAGAAAAAGGACGCGTCAGACTAGGGCTTCAAAGTTGCCAATTTGTTACCTCAAAGCGTGAGCCGTTCTAGTCCTTTTCACGGCTTCACCCAGACGAAGAAAATCGTAGATCCTCGTCGCAGCGGCGGTTCGCCGCCTGATCGTTCCGTGGAAAAAAGAACTTGCAGGCGCCAAAACTTCACGCGCGTAACAATTCCAAGGCAGCATCCAGCAAGTCCAACCTCCAACCAGCCATTCATCCCCATGCCAAAGATCGTCCTGTTGCTCAGTCTGCTTTCCTTGCTGGCCACCAGTGCCTGGGCTGCGGAAGTTCCCCGCGTCGATGGCTTCATCGCCGGCCAGCCGGTGCGTTTTATTGTCGACACGGGCGCTTCCGAAGTCGTCATCCCGCAGCAACTGGCAAACCGTCTGGGGATCAGCTTCGAACATGGCGAACTGGCCCAGTACGAAACCGCCGGCGGCAGCGTGACCGGTCGACGCATCCGGCTGGAATCGATCAAGGTCGCCAATGTGGAAGTGCTCGGCATCGTTGCCCACGTCCCGACGCATGACAATGGCCTGACGGAACCGCTGTTGGGCATGAGCTTCCTGAAAAACATCACCCTAATGCTGCATTCGGGCACGGTTTCTTTCCTGCCCTGATCATTACCGGGCTCGCATCGTCCCCGCCCTCCCCCATTTAAGGAGTCACGCCATGAACCTGAAGCACACCGTCAAATCCCTGACGTTTGCACTCGGCTCACTCAGCTGTATCGCGCTTTTATCCACCACCGCTTTGGCCGCCGAAGCCAGCCGCGCGGAAGTGAGCAAGAATGCCGACGAGTCAGCGCCCTGCGCGAAGAAGAACTTCCCTGGCAAAAACACCAAAGCCCGCATTCAGGCGTGTATCGACGCACTTCAGAAAAAACAGCTGGCGCAGGAAAAACAACAGCGGGAACAGATAGAAACCTGGCGGATTGAGTTGCGCGAACTCTGCGCCCAGAACCCGCGCAGCTGCGAATCAAGAACCGCAGAACTGGAAGAAAAGATTCGCGCCAACTGGCGCGATCAGAAGAGCGAAGGCCACTCCGTCGATTGATCCGGTGGAATGGGTTTATTCGATTGACTCCGCTATACAAGGACAAGCGCCCGCGGTCAGACCTTGCCGCGCTTACTGGCCTTTGCATGGCCTTTGCACGGCCTATACACGGCCTCACAGCCAATATTCGGCCAATACGCGGTTAATACGCCAATCAAGCCAAACCCAAGAGTCGGGTTGAACGGCGGCAATCACTTGCCGCCGTTTCCCTCACAAACCATTCAATCAACTTACGACTTGCGGCGACGCGCCATGAAGCCGACCAGACCGAGACCGGCCAGCATCAGGGCGTAGGTTTCGGGTTCCGGCACCGGGGCGGTGTAGGCGCCCAGATCGGTGG
>JAIFLB010000028.1 GCA_020049245.1 Betaproteobacteria bacterium
AACGACCGCTTATGGAAAGAGGCCACAGAGCGCAACTTGACCGAGGCGGAGAAACAACTGATCGCCGAAATCAAGGAGAAACGCCTGGCCTGGCAGAGCAAGCGCGATGCCGCGCTGGAATCGATGAAGGCGGGTGATTTTTCCGCCGAAGTGATGGCGGCATATTTGAAGGCCGGGCGTGAAGAAGGCGCGGCCTTCGACAAGTCACTCGATCAGTTGGCGGAACTCGCCAAGGCCAACGCCAAAACCCACTATGAAATTGCTGAAGCGGTTTATCACCGCGACGTGAAAATTTTTATCGGCCTAACTTTCCTGGGGCTGGTTGCGGTGCTGGGCCTCGCCTGGTTTACCTTGCACCACATCTCGAAAGCGTTGCGCGAAGCCGGCGAGTTTGCCGAGACGATTGCTTCCGGTGACCTGACCAAACCGATGCCGCGCGCCAGCGAAGATGAAATCGGCGATTTGATGGCCAAGCTGGGCGTCATGCGCAACACGCTGCACGAAGTCATCGCGTCGATCAGCCAGAACATGAAGGGGTTGAATCAATCGGCCGGAGAACTCTCCAGCTCCGCCGCCAGCAGCGCGCAAACCACCGAAATGCAGGCCGAATCGGCATCCAGCATGGCCGCTTCGGTGGAACAGCTTTCCGTCTCCATCGACCAGGTGGAAGAACACGCTCGCGAAGCGCGCAACATCACCCAGGCCGCCAGCCTTCAATCGACCGAAGGCGGCCGCATCATTCACGACGCTGCGGCGGAAATGCGCCAGATTGCCAGTGCGGTGAAAAGCACCGCCGGCACGATCAAGGAACTGGAAGGCTACTCCGACCAGATTTCCAGCATCGTCCAGGTCATCAAGGAAATTGCCGACCAGACCAACCTGCTCGCGCTCAATGCCGCCATCGAGGCGGCGCGCGCCGGTGAACAGGGCCGCGGATTTGCCGTGGTGGCGGACGAAGTGCGCAAGCTGGCTGAACGCACCGGCAATTCCACCCAGGAAATCAGCGGCATGATCGGCAAGATCCAGCAAGGCACGCAACGCGCCGTGCAGGAGATGGAATCCGGCGTCAGACGCGTCGGCGAAGGCGTCGATCTGGCGCACAAGGCGGGCGATTCGGTGACCGGCATACGTGATAGCGCCGAGCAAACCACGCGCGCGGTGGATGACATCAATCTGGCGCTGAAGGAGCAGGCGGTCGCCGCGCGCGACATCGCCCAGAGAGTCGAGCAGATCGCACAGGGTTCCGAGCAGAACAGCGCGGCGGTCGCCCAGACCGCAGCATCGGCGCATCGCCTGGAAATGCTGGCGCGCGAACTGGCCGCCCTCGCCGCCCGTTTCCGCATCGCCTGAGCCACCGCCCGCCCCTTCGCCGGGGCGGCTGGAAATGTCGTTTCGGGTGTCATAATTCGGACACTTCGATCCGATATAAATCCGACGCATGCAAGAATACGAAACCCTCGCCGCCATCGATCTCGGCTCCAACTCGTTCCACATGCAGGTGGGCCGGGTCGAAGGCGATCAACTGTTCTACCTCGACTCGATCAAGCAGCCAGTTCGCCTGGCCAGCGGCCTGACCGCCAGCAAACGCCTCGACGCCGCCTCGCAGCGGCGCGCGCTGAACTGTCTGAGCCGGATCGGCGAACGTCTGCAAGGTATGCCACCGGGCGCGGTGCGGGCGGTCGGCACCTCGGCCTTGCGGGTCGCCAAGAACGCGCCGGAATTTCTCGCCAAAGCGCGTGCTGCACTTGGTTTTGAAATTGAGATCGTCGCCGGACGCGAAGAAGCCCGCCTGATTTACCTCGGCGTTTCGCACAGCCTGCCGCTGACCTCAACGCCGCGCCTGGTGGTCGATATCGGCGGCGGTTCCACCGAATGCATCCTCGGCACCGGCTACGAGCCGCAGGAACGCGAAAGCCTGCGCATGGGCTGCGTGGTGTTCAGCAAGCAGTTCTTTGCCGATGGCGTGGTCAGCAAACAGGCGATGGACAGCGCAGACACCACCGCACGCGTCGAAATCCAGCTGGTTGCCAGCCCGTTCCGCAACAGCAGTTCGAAGCAGGTCTGGCAGGAGGCGGTGGGTTCATCCGGCACGGCGCGCGCGCTGGGTGAAATCTGCCGGCTGAACAACCACTCCGATGGCGCCATCACGCTGAACGGCCTGCGCTGGCTGCGCGATCGCCTGATCAAGGCGGGACAAGTCAACAATCTCGACCTGCCCGGCCTGAAACCGGACCGGCGCCCGGTTCTGGCCGGCGGCATGGCGATCATGCTGGCGCTGTTTGAAGAACTCGGCATCGATCAGATGGACGTCGCGCAGGGTGCGATGCGGGAAGGCATTTTGTGGGATCTGCTTGGCCGTGTGCATGATCAGGACATGCGCGACATCAGCGTCAGCCAGTTCCAGCGGCGTTACCTCGTCGATATCAAGCAGGCCGGCCGCGTCGCCTTGTTGGCAACGGCGCTGGCGAAAAACCTGCAACCCGAGATCGATGAAGAAGCCCTGCGCGCCCTGAACTGGGCCGCGCTGTTGCACGAAATCGGCATATCAATCGCCCATTCCGGCTTCCACAAACACGGCGCCTACATTCTTGAAAACGCCGACATGCCGGGCTTCTCGCGCCGCGACCAGAGCCGCCTCGCCTCACTGGTGCGGGCCAGTCGCGGCGGACTCGGCAAACTGGGCTACTCGCCCGTCGATCAAAACTGGCCGTTGATTCTGTGCCTGCGTCTGGCCGTACTGTTCAACAGCGGCCGCAACAACCCGAGCCAGCCGAAGATGCAACTCACATGTAACCACGGAGCTTGTAACTTGCATCTTCCCGCCGCCTGGCTGAAGGCAAACCTGCTCACCCAGGCCGCGCTCGACGACGAACTCAAAGCCTGGCGCGAAGTTGGGCCCTACTTCCGGCTGGAGCAGTTGCAGACAGATTGACAGTTGCAGTGCGATCAAGCCGCCGAACAGAACTACGCCAAGCGCGTCGGCACCAGCGACTTCATGCAAGCCATCAAGCTACAGCAGCCGGCGTTTCAGGCAGCTGGGCAAGTTTCTGTACCACCGCGTTGAGCCGCTGCCCTTCCATCGCATCCGAAGCGGCCGGCGTGGCGTAGCAACGGACCAGCAAGGCTTCCGGCTCCAATTCTGCCTCGACGCCGGCGCCGAAGCGGCTCTGCAATCGACCCAACTGGCGTTCGCGGCGCGCATTCGCAAACGCCTCTGGGGAGGGCAGGTCAAGACTGATCTCAAGGTCAAGCAGCAGGTCATTGCGCGTATTTTTGCCAGCAGCAAGTTTCGACTCGGTGGCCTGTTTCGCGGCGACAAAACGTTGCGCAAGCAGTGACTCGCTCACGCCGGGCAAACGCGCCAGACCATCCCAGGCCTGTTGCGCCTCGGCCAGCACCGCTTCCAGCTGATGGCCGGAGAGCGCCGCCATTTCAACGCGTTGCGCCAGCGCCGCTTTCTCTGCCAACAGCGCAAAACGCGCCCGATGTTTTTCCTGATGTACCTGATCCAGCCGTTGCTGTGCTTGCTGCTGCAGGTCACGCGCACGCGTTTCCAGGCCGTCATCCACTTCACGCGTGGCTGGGCGGCTGGCGCCCCAGGTGGCGCGAAATTCGTTCAAAGCGCGTTTGACCGTCGCGATATCGGCGCCTTCCAGGCTGGTCGCGAATTGATCCAGCAATGCCTGCCGCGCCTGCGTCTGCTCCTGGCGTTGTGCGGTTTGTTCGGCGCGCTGCGCGTCGAGTCGTTCAAACACCAGGTTGCAGGCGGCACGGAAGCGTTGCCACTGCTTCTGATCGTCGTTGCGCTTCAGCCGAACCAGTGATCCCTCCTTGCTCCAGCGCTGCTGCAAGGTTTTGGCCTCGGCCATCGCCTGGCGCAGGTCGGGCTGTTCCTGCAGCGCTTGCGCGGCGACGATGAGTTGCTCGCGGCGCGCATGTTCAACCGCGCGGGCGGCGTCGAGTTGCTGATCGATGCTGCCGATCAAGCCATCGAAGCGTTTGCGCAGCAATCGCTCGTCGCGGAAGCCGAGCTGAGACGCGGCATGCCATTGCTTGATGATCTCGGCCCGGCGCGCCTCGATCGCTTTAAAGTCCGCCTGCGACCACTCAATACCAGCCAACTCGGCCTCCCACTCGGCGCACATCGCTTCGCGCTCCGCGCGGGCTTCAGCGTGGCGAATCGCCTGTTCAGCGCGATGCGCGGCAACCGGCAAATAGGCTTGTTCCAACACCGCATCGAAGCTTTCCCACTGCGCTTTCGGCGCGGCAGCGTGCGCGTTCATGCGCTTCCATGCCTCGCGCAGCGCAGAAATCGCCGCCGCCAGTGCTTCTACTTCCTGTTCACCGTGCAACAACGCCTGCGCATCTTCAATCAACTTCTCGCGCGCTTGTGCGGTACCCCAGCGCGCCCAACCGCGCAAGGTTTCCAGCTCCGCATGCAAGTGGTGCAGACGCGACTCCAATCCACCATGCAAACTGTGGCCGGCCAGCTTGGTTTTGATCTGTTTTGCGGCTGCATCGGCATCAACTAGATGCCCCTCAGCGATCGCCTGTTCGAGTTGATCCATCAGCTTGGCCACGACTTCCGGATCAAATCTCGGTTGACGCGGCAACGGTTTCACAGGTGCGTCGCTCACCGGCTGGCTGTCATCAATCGCGGCTTTAGACACCACTTCAGACACCACGCCAAGCGAGGCATCAACGGCTGATTCGACAGGCTCAACCGCCACCGGACCCGGTTTGAGCACCTGTTTTAGCACCTGCCAGCGCGCCTCCAACACGGCACACAACTGCGCATTTTCCGGTTTGGCCATGGCCGACCAGAGCGCGACCGCGTCGGCGATTGGATGATCGCCGGCTTCAAGTTCGCCCAGCCACTGCTCGCACGCCAGCATGCGTTCAGACACCTCGGCAAGATGGGCAAGTCGAGCTTCGATTTCACCCAACGCCGTGCCTAAAGATGTGACCCCCGCTCGCGCGGCGGTTTGATCCACCAACCAGGACGGCAAGTTGGCATAGGCCTGGCGCAGGCTTGCAGCGCGATTTTGCCAATCCGTCAGCACCTCGTGCCACGGCCATTCGGGATAGCCGCCCTCGGTCTGACCGTCCTCGGTCTGACCACACTCTGCAGCCAAGGCGATGGCCAATTTGTGCTGCACATGCAGATCGCGCAGCGCCTCGGACTCCTGGTGCAATTGCGCCAGCGCCTGTTGCATCAACGCTTGGCACGCCTGCCCCGCCTCGCCGGCATCGGCGAGTCCGCCAAGTTCCTTGTTCAGTTCCAGCAGTCGCGTATTGGGTAACGGCGCAGCGGCTAGCAGAAGGCGCAACTCTTCGCTGATTACCTGCGCACGGGTGGCATGCTTTTCCGCCAACTGGCGCTGTTTCAGCAAATCGGCGCAGTGGCGGTAGACGCGCTTGTCCTTGTCGCGGCTGTGCTGGGCAACAAGCTCCAGCAACACCGACGCATCGATCCGCTGCACCGCAGAAAAACGCGTTTCACCACCGCGCGCGCGCAGTGCCACTTCAGCCAGGGACGCCTCATCCTGAAGATGTGCCAGCCAAGCCAGCGCCAGCTGCTTGTCGGCCGAGGCGCAGATTGCATTTACCCAGACGGCGGGGGGATCACCCGCCTGCGGCGCGGCTGACGGCATCGGTAAAGTGGGCTTTACGAGCATCGTCTGAGCGGATGTCGCGACTGGCTTGGCGGTAGGTCGCTTGAAAAAGTTGCTAAGCCATTTCATTGCTTGAATCCGTGTCTGTCGAACGAGGGTGCGCATCGTAGCTGTTCAGGGCTTCAATACGAAATTCGTTTGCGCCGCGCCCGCTCGAATCCCGCATCAAATTGGCGGTGAATTTGTGTCCATCACAGCATCGATGGTTGATAAATATCATCTAATTTGGATACGCTTATCTTATTTCCAGTAAACAACGAATCATTCAAAGGGAGTTAGCCATGAAGTTGCTCGGCATGCTGAAAGCCATCTTTGCCAAAGCACCCGTGTCACCGGAAGCACCGACTGTCGAACCGGTCGTTGCCGAAAGCGTGAATCCGACTGAACGCCGCAAAAATCCGCGCATCGATGCCCGCAAAGGAACGCGGGTTCTGATCATCGACGACTCGCCGACTGTCCTGACTTACCTGCGCAAAATGTTCAGTTCGTCCGGTTATGAACCGCTGATCGCCGCCAATGCCGAGCGCGGCCTGGAAATATTGCGTACCGAGAAACCCGATCTGGTCGTGCTCGACGTCATCATGCCAGGCATGAATGGATTCGCGGCGCTGCGGCAAATCCGGCGCGACCCGTTGGTAAAGAATTTGCCGGTGATCATGATGAGCGGCAACGAACAGGCGACTGAGCAGTTTTATGTCATGCGCATCGGCGCCGACGGCTTCATGAAAAAACCGTTCTCACGCTTCGACGTGTTCAGTCGCATCGAGAAACTTCTCGACGTAGATCTGATACCGCGTCGCCAGGCTGCCTGACCCTACCGTCTCAGGCCGTGCTGACCAGCGCGGCCTTGTCAATGGCGAAATGCTCGGGGCGCGCCATGTTGAACATTTCTACAAATCAGGTTCGGGCTCGCACCTCCGCTGCCGACCATTTTTTTAATGGGTTTTCCTCAAGTTCAAACCCCATGTGCCGAAAACGCGTTTGAAAATCCCAGTTGTCCTGAGTCCAAAGTGAAATGAGGTTTGCCATGCCAAATCTGCGTAAATTCAAAATTCGTACACAACTGATCATCATGTTGGCGGTCGTGACGAGTTTGTTTCTGGCATCCACACTGGTTTCCTGGCAAGCATTGAACCGAACCAAGGCGGAGTTCACCAGTTTCATCGAGCAGGAACAGAAGATTCTCCTCAACTACACCGAGCTGTATGCCAATGGCCTGCAAATGGGCCAGGCCTTGCGCAACATCATCCTCGACCCGGAAAACCCCAAGGCTTACGCAAATTTCGAAAAGGCCAGTGGCGAGATGGACAAGCTGTTGACGGAGTCCCTGTCACTGGTGGGTTCCGGCAATCCGCAATCGCCAGCCCTGAACAAGATCGCGCAACTTCGCGAGAAACAGAAAGGTCTGCAAACCGAAATCCAGGGTCTGGTTAAGCAAGCCAGTATCGAAGAGGCAAAAACGCAACTGAACAAGGAAGAAACACCCGTCTGGCGAGAAATCAGGCAGGGTTTGCTGGATTTGATCAAGGGTCAGAAAGCGGTCATTCAGACGCGTGAGGCGGCGGTTCAGGAGAATACGGAAAGTGCCCAGCGCACCAGTCTGATACTAACCATCGTCGCGGTGCTGGTCGGCCTTGGCATCGCGCTGTCCATCGTCAGCTACATCCTGTCGCAACTGACCATGCTGGCGAAGTCGATTGAATCCTTGGCGGAAGGCGACGGCGACCTGACTGCGCGACTGCACATTCAGGGTGACAATGAGTTGTGCCGGATTTCCATGGCCTTCAACCATTTTGTCAGTGGTCTGCAAACGCTGGTCAACAGCGTCAAAGCCAATGCAGATGAATTGCACAACCTGTCCGCGAATCTGGCGCAAGCCTCGTCCGGATTGCGCAATGCCTCCTCAGACGAAACCAGCGCGGTCACCTCCACCGCCTCCGCGATCGAAGAATTGTCGAGCAGCATCGCCTCGGTGGCGGACAACGCCGAACAGGTCATGCAGGTTTCCAGCCGCAGCGCTGACTACTCCGATCAAGGCCTTGCGCGCATGAAGCAACTCGATCAAGCCATGGCCAGCGTGCAAAACTCAGTCAAAGGCATGTCGGATTCCGTCGCTAAATTCCTTGGCAGCACGCAAAGCATCATTGGCGCCACCCAGCATGTGAAAGACATCGCCGAACAGATCAATCTGCTCGCTCTGAATGCCGCCATTGAAGCCGCGCGCGCTGGCGAACAGGGGCGCGGCTTCGCGGTGGTGGCCGACGAAGTTCGCAAGCTGGCGGAAAAAACCGCTCAATACGCCAACGAAATCACGAGCGTTACCGCCGAACTCAACACCCAGTCCGGGCAAGTCGAAACCGCCATCAAACAAGGCGAAGATGCGCTTGAGGAAGGCACCCGGCGCGGTGGCGAGGTGTCCAGCATTGTCGACCAGGCACATAGCGCGGTGGTCGAAGCGCAACGCGGCATCGAGGAAATCACGCGCTCGGTGAAGGAACAATCGCACGCCAGCCAGCTGATTTCACGCAACGTGGAACGACTCGCCGACCTGTCTTCAGGCACTGAGCACGCAATCAGGCAATCCGACCATACTGTGCAGGAAATGCGCGCGCTGGCCGACACCTTGACCAGTACGGTGAGCCGTTTCCGCAGTTGAGGGGACATCCGCCGCCATGCTATCCGGCTATCATGGCGGCTCTCGATTCGACCTTTGGCAACCATGAAGATCCGCCTGCCGCTTTTACCCGTGTTTTTATCCGCCTGGTTCCTCGCCGCCAGCGCCGCGCAAGCCTTTGAAGTCGCCGAATTCAAAAGCGGCATGGCGCAAAACGAGGTCAAGACGCTGCTACTGGCCAACTGGAATTTCGACCGCGTGGTGGAGCCGTCAGATGATGTCATCCTGGCCTACGACAACGACCCCAGCATCGCGCGGCGTTATCAATTCCGTTTTTGCAAGGGCAAACTGGTTGGCTTCGAGCAGGATGTGCGGCCCTCGCTGAAGTCGCTGATCATCTCGGTCAACAACTACAACCAACAATATGGGCAGCCGAACCGGGTTTATTCAAATACGCACGTGGTCAGCAATGGTGAAAAGGCGGTGTTCGCGCTGTTCTGGAAAAACAATCTGGAATACATCGGCGTCAAATACATCGTTTTGCCGACCAACGAGCAGATGAGCCTGTCCTTCGACAACAACAATCTGTGTTACTCGACACCGAGGATGTAGCCGCAGCGCTTTGGCTCAAAGCTCCAGCAGCAAGCGCGCCGGGTCTTCCAGCGCGTCCTTCACCGCCTTCAAAAAACTCACTGCTTCGCGGCCATCGATAATGCGATGGTCGTAGCTCAGCGCGACATACATCATCGGGCGTATCACCACCTGGCCATTTTCGGCAATCGGCCGCTCCTGAATCTTGTGCAGACCTAAAACGCCGGATTGCGGCGGGTTGAGGATGGGCGTCGAAAGCAGCGAGCCGAAAATGCCACCGTTGGAAATGGTGAACGTGCCGCCCTCCATTTCTTCCAGCGTTAATTCCAGACTGTTGGCACGCTTGCCGAAATCGGCAATCTGCTTTTCGATCTCGGCGAACGACATGCGGTCGGCATTGCGCATGATCGGCACCACCAGACCGCGCTCGGAACTGACCGCCATACCGATATCGTAATAGTCGTGATACACCACGTCGCGGCCGTCGATGCTGGCGTTGACCAGCGTGTATACCTTCAGCGCCTGGCAAACCGCCTTGGTGAAGAACGACATGAAGCCGAGTTTGACGCCGTGTTCCTTCTGGAATCGCTCCTGATATTTCGTCCGCAATTCCATCACCGGCGCCATGTTGATCTCGTTGAACGTGGTCAACATGGCGGCGGTGTTCTGCGCTTCCTTCAAACGCTCGGCGATGCGCTGGCGCAGCCGGGTCATCTGCACCCGGCGTTCGTTGCGCTCGGGCAGACACGGCGAGGGAGACGCTACGGCGGGAGTAGCGACTTTCGCCGGCGCGGCGCTCTGGACAGAAACCGGCGCTGTCTGCGGCATGGGTTGCGTTTCAGCGATGACTGCCTGCTTGACTTCCGGCGCGGGTGTAGCGGCAGGTTCCGCAGCTTGCACAACATCCGTTTGTACGCCCGCTGCATCGGTCTCGATCCTGGCCAGGACATCTCCGGCTTTCACCTCGCTGCCGGCAGGCAGGCAGATTTCAACCAGCACGCCGGCGACTGGCGCCGCAACTTCCAGGATCACCTTGTCGGTTTCCAGATCGGTGAGCGCCTCATCGCGCTGCACAACGTCGCCCTGCTGCTTGCGCCGGAGCCTTGACATCGACGCGCATGAATCACCTTAATTTGTGCATTGCAATAGCGGCGATTATAGAAAGTAAGGAACCTGCGCGCGCGGCAGAAATTCGCGGAAAATGCGCCCTCATTACGAAACCGAAGTTGCAATGAACGAACTCCCCCTGATTCCGCCGACCGGCCAGCGCCGCCGCATCACCTTGCCATCGGGTTCGGCTGACAGCCTGACTTTTGCCGGCCTGGCCAACAGCGGGCACCGCGTGTTGATCCTGACCCAGAATGCGCAGGATGCGTCGCGCCTGGTGGAGGAAATCACCTGGTTTTCCCCCAACCTGACGGTTCGGCTGTTGCCGGACTGGGAAACGCTGCCCTACGACCCGCTGTCGCCGCATCCCGATCTGGTTTCGGATCGACTTTCCGCGCTCTGGCTGGCTGCCACCGGCAAGATCGATGTGCTGGTGACGCCGGCCGCAACAGCGATGCAACGCCTCTGCCCACCGAGTTATCTGAATGCGCATGCCTTCCTGCTGAAGGAAAAGGACAAGCTGGATGCCGACAAGCTGCGCGCCCGCCTGGCTCAGGCGGGCTACCACGCAGTCAATCAGGTGCTGTCGCCAGGTGAATTCGCGGTGCGTGGCGGCATCATCGACCTGTTCCCGATGCGAGGTGAGCAAAAATCGGCACTGCCCTACCGTATCGATTTGTTTGACGACGAGATCGAGTCGATCCGCACCTTCGACCCGGACACCCAGCGCACGCTCTACAAGGTCGCGGAAATCCATTTGCTGCCGGCGCGCGAAGTGCCGCTCGACGAAGCTGGCGTCACTCGTTTTCGGCAAAGCTTCCGTGACCATTTCGAAGGCGATCCGAGCAAAAGCCAGCTTTACAAGGACGTTTCCAACAAGCTGGCGCCGGGCGGTGTCGAGTATTACCTGCCGCTGTTCTTTGAAGAAACTGCGACGCTGTTCGACTATCTTGGCGATGACACCGTACTGTTGTTGCATGGCGATACCCAAACCGCAGTCGAAGGTTTCTGGAACGACACCCAGAGCCGGCATCGCCTGATGCAGGGCGACAAGCATCGGCCTTTGCTGGCGCCGGATGCATTGTTCCTGCCGCCGGATCAGTTCTTCGGTTTGCTGAAATCCTATGCCCGCATGGAATTTGGCGGCAGAACCGAGGCCGAGATCACGCTGCCGTTCATGGCCGCCCCGGCGGTAGAGGTTGAACGCAAAGCAGAAAACCCTTATTACCGCCTGCAGGCCCACCTTGCCGGCTACGCCGGGCGCACCCTGCTGGTGGCGGAAAGTCTGGGCCGGCGCGAAACCCTGGCCAACGCGCTGGCGGAATATGGTTTGAAGCCGTCGGTACTGGAAGGCTGGCCTGCTGACAGTGAACAGATAACGGTGAGCGGAAAGCAGAAAGCGCCCACCGCTCCCGGCTTCCTGCTCACCACCGGCCCGCTCGCTACCGGATTCATCGATCAAGCCGCCAATCTGGCGATCCTCACCGAAACCGAGTTATACGCGCGCAGTCCGGTCACTCGCCGCGCCCGCGAGAGCAAGCGCGCCAGCACCGCCGAAGGCCTGCTGAAGGATCTGTCCGAACTGAAAATCGGCGACCCCGTGGTGCATGCGCAGCACGGCATCGGCCGCTACCAAGGCCTGTCCGGCATGGATATGGGCGATGGAAGCGAAGAATTCCTCAATCTGGAATTCGCCGGTGGCGACAAGCTTTATGTGCCGGTCGCGCATCTGCATCTGATTTCGCGCTATCTCGGCGGCGATCCGGACACCGCGCCGCTGCATCGGCTTGGCAGCGGCCAGTGGGAGAAAGCCAAACGCCGCGCAATGGAGAAGGCGCGCGACACGGCGGCCGAACTGCTCAATCTGTATGCCCAGCGCGCTGCGCGCCAGGGCCATGCATTCGAGACCAGCCAGCACGATATGGAAGCCTTCGCCGATGGCTTTGGCTTCGAGGAAACGCCGGACCAGATGGCCGCCATCGAAGCGGTAGTCAGCGACATGACTTCCGGCAAACCAATGGACCGTCTGGTCTGCGGCGATGTCGGCTTCGGCAAGACCGAAGTTGCCTTGCGCGCCGCCTTTGTCGCGGCCTCTGGCGGTCGGCAAGTGGCGGTGTTGTGTCCGACCACGCTGCTCGCCGAACAGCATTTCCAGACCTTCTCCGACCGCTTCGCCGACACGCCGGTGCGGCTCGCCGAGTTGTCGCGCTTCCGCTCGCCGAAGGAAGTAGCCAGCGCACTGGCAGGCATCAAGGCGGGCCAGATCGACATTGTCATCGGCACCCACAAACTGCTGTCGAAAGACATCGTGTTCAAGAATCTGGGCCTCACCATCATCGACGAAGAACACCGCTTCGGCGTGCGCCAGAAGGAGCGCATGAAGGAACTGCGCGCCGAGGTCGACGTGCTGACGCTGACCGCGACGCCCATCCCGCGCACGCTGGCGATGTCACTCGAAGGCATTCGCGATTTCTCGGTGATCGCCACCGCACCGCAAAAACGCCTGTCGATCAAAACCTTCGTGCAACCGTTCTCGGAAGGCCTGATCCGCGAAGCCTGCCTGCGTGAACTCAAGCGCGGCGGCCAGATCTACTTCCTGCACAACGAGGTGGAAACCATCCGTGGCATGTACGAAAAACTGGTCAAGTTGCTACCGGAAGCGCGCATCGAAATCGCCCATGGCCAGATGCCGGAACGCGAACTGGAACACGTCATGCGCGACTTCACCCATCAGCGCTTCAACCTGCTGCTGTGCACCACCATCATCGAAACCGGCATCGACGTGCCGACCGCCAACACCATCCTCATGAACCGCGCCGACAAGTTCGGTCTGGCGCAACTGCACCAGTTGCGCGGCCGCGTCGGACGTTCGCACCATCAGGCCTACGCCTATCTGCTGACACCGCCGGGCGAGGTCAAGGTCACCCCGGCCGCGACCAAGCGACTGGAAGCGATCCAGAGCATGGAAGACCTCGGTTCCGGCTTCTACCTGGCCATGCACGACCTTGAAATTCGCGGTGCCGGCGAGGT
>JAIFLB010000177.1 GCA_020049245.1 Betaproteobacteria bacterium
GGGGCGGGCTGGGCCGATCTGATCGCGGCAGAAAAGACCATCGCCGCGACCGAGTTCAGCCCGGCCAAGCTGCTGGAGTGGGCACGTATCGTGCAGAGCTACCGGCCGGTACTGCTCTATGGCTATGCCTCGGCGATGAGCGAGCTGGCGCGTTTTGTGATTGCCGAGAAGCTGAAGATGCCGCGCAGTCTGATCGGCGTCTATGCCACCGCCGAAGTCCTCACCGACACCCAGCGCGATCTGATGCAGCAGGCCTTTGGCTGCAAGGTGTTCAACCAGTACGGCTGCCGCGAAGTGCCCAACATCGCCTGGGAATGTCGCCACGGCAACATGCATGTGTTTGCTGATCTGGTTGTGCTGGAGTCGGCGCACATCGATGGCGACGATCAGCTGATCGTCACCTCACTGACCAATCGGCTGATGCCGTTCATCCGTTACAAGCTGGGCGATTCCGGCCGACTGCTGGATGGCGAATGCGCCTGCGGCTCACCGTTCCCGCTGATGGAAATGGGCATGTGCCGGCAAAACGATTGGATTCGCGGCCAGGCCGGCCAGCGCATCCACCCCGGCGTGTTCAACCGCATGCTCGATGGCCAGACGCAGATTCGCCAATACCAGTGGGTACAGACCGGGCTGGATCGCATCACGCTGAATCTGGTGGCCAGCGAAAAACTGCATACCGAAACGCAGGCCACACTGGCCGACAAAATCCGTCAGGCCATGGGCGCGGAGGTCATTCTGGAAGTGAACTATCTGGACGAGATCCCGCGCACGGTTTCCGGCAAGCAGCGCTTTGTCATTGGCCTGGACTAGCCTGCGGCGGATCAAGCCTGCTTCAGCGGTACAGGTCGCCGATGGCGCGGGCGAACAGACTGTTGCCGGAAAGCAGCAGATTGTTGGCATACGCCTCGAAGCGGGCGGGATCGGCCTGCATCACCCCCTTTTGATTGGTCCGCACCGGACCGGCTGACAGCCCGACCAGGGCCAGGCCAACCACCAAGCCGCGGTTGCTGCTCGTTTCACCCATATTGAGTTGCCCGTAACGGCCGGCGAACACCACGTTTTCCTTCAGGTAAGCAACGCCACCCATGACCGCGGAGGAGACCGGAGCAGCACGGCCCCGCACATAAAGCAGGGTATTCAACTTGCGCAGACTCATGCCCGCTTTGGCTTCCACGTCACTTTCATCGCGCACACCGAACAGCCCCTTGTTGCGGGCGCTGGCAGTTTCCGCAAAGTCCACCACCAACAGGGGGTTGAGGATGAGGGCCTTGTTATCAAAGGCGAAGTCGCCGGCGCGGCGGCCATTTCCCCAGCCAAACGCACCCTGATCACCCAGGGTTTCCGCCTGGTCGAACCAGAGTTTTACGCCAGTAGGAGACAGCACCACATAGGTACGCCCCTCATGGTTCACCGTGTATGGCTTGCCGTCCTTTTGCTCGGCCGCCTCGATTTCGGCAAACGAAGGATGCGCGGCGAAGTCCGCATAGGGAATCAGTTCGACACCGTTGGCCTGGAGTTGTGCCAGAAAATCCTGGTACGCCCGATCCACCAGCGCCTGCATGCGTTGCAGGTCCATGCCTTCCAGCGTCACTTCGATCTTCGAGTTGACGCCGGATTTGTGAATGCCACCTGGCAAGTAGGAAGCGCGCACGCTGTCGGAAACCGTAGCCTTGGTAGCCAGTGCGACACGGAAGCCACCCACCACCACTTTCTTCATCGCCGCAAGATCCTTCTTGGGCCAGATTCGCTTGTCGAGAAACGCCTCCATATCCAACTCGGCCACGCCGGGTGGCGGATCCAGCTCGGTTGTCACGGCAGCGGCGGGCTGCGCTGAAGCAGCGGCAGCGGTTGTCTCGTTGCTTCCTGCTTCCGTTTTGGCTGCTTCCGCCTTGTCCTTCGATTTATCGGAGCTGAACACACCCTTCATCGAGCCCCACAGATCCAATGCCTGGGCCGGTCCCATCAGAGCCAACAGGCCGCAAGCCAGCAACACACGTAATTTATTGTTCAATGTCATCTCCTCAAAAAGTGGCCGTTCACAAAGAAAGTCATCCCGGTTTCGGGATACGAAAAATAGTGACAACGAGCGAAAGAATAACGCCATTTCCGGGCTGGATAGGCGCGAGGACTCACAAGCCGCAAAGCCAGACCGAGGGGTTGGCCAGACAAGCTGGTCACTGGCTTTACGGGGAAATAACCAATTCGCGTATTGCAGCCTTCTGTTCCCGAACAACCCTGGGCGCTGCCGCAAGTCATTTGCAACTTGGCAAAGACGCAGTGCATGAACCGAAATCCGGCGGTTGGGGGTGTGCATAGCTCGATCGTCGTGGGATCGGCACGCAAGCGGCGCCTCCGTGCGTTGCCGCCGCACCCGATGGGTGAATGGGAAAATCGGCCACTGGCATCATTCACCGAATCTCGCAAGCTGGCGTTCAGCAACGTCTGTTTCAAACGGCAAAGAATTTCGACTGCCAACTCTGAAGAGCCGTTCGTCATATCAATTATCCAGCGGCAAGTCTCTGTGCACAGCAGTCACTCGGGCAATCAGACCAATGAGAACTTCTCGGCCAATGCGGTCATTTGG
Source organism: Betaproteobacteria bacterium (assembly GCA_020049245.1). Lineage (GTDB taxonomy): Bacteria > Pseudomonadota > Gammaproteobacteria > Burkholderiales > Thiobacillaceae > PFJX01. The sequence goes on from JAIFLB010000177.1 coordinate 2,588, forward strand.
GTGCTGCGCCACCATTGGCCGGAATAGGGGCTTCACCAGCCATCTGCGTGGAAATTGACTCGAATGACAGCTTGGCGCTATAGGTTAATCCCTGAGTCGACTCGTTGCTTTCATTCTCCGCCGCCGATGGCCGTCAGGCATCTACATGCACGTCAACTTGCGCGACAGCGGCCTCAATCCCGAGGTGGTGTAGCAAGCCATCAAGCTGTCCACCGAGAAGTACTGTTCAGAGAGCATCACATGGGCAAGACCATTGAGATGGCCAACGACTTCGAAATCATCGAGGTCTGATGCCATCGTATCCGGGGATGCGTCGGCGCATTCAGATACCCCCCAGGATCATTTCCAGCGCACGCGGTTTGGCCACTCCATAGCCTTGCACGTAATCCACGCCGATGTCGCGTAAGGCCTCGATCAACTCGGGGGTTTCGGCATACTCTGCGACGGTCTCGATGCCCAGGGTTCGCGCCACATTGTGAATCGCCTCGACGAAGGCGCGATCGGCGCGATCGCTGAGCAGGTCGCGCACGAAGGCGCCATCGATCTTCAACACCTTGACCGGCAGAACCTTCAGATAGGCGAAGGACGACATGCCGCTGCCGAAGTCGTCCAGGGCGAAGCGGCAACCGGTGGATTCGAGATCGCGCATGAAGCGCACTCCGCTAGACAGTTGTCCCATGGCCGCGGTTTCGGTGATCTCGAAGGTCAGCCGGGAGGGATCGACGCCGCTGCTGTCCAAGGCACTGCGGATGAATCCCGGCATCTCCGGGTCCTGGAACGACAACGCCGACAGATTGACCGCCAGGCGAATGTCGGCGGTGTCGGGCCCGGCCGCGCCGAGGGCGGCCAGGGTTTGCCGTATCACCCACTGGTCCATCAGGGTCATCAGACCGAAACGTTCCGCCGGCGGGATGAACGCGGCGGGTGACATCAACTCGCCATGCCGGTCCTGCATGCGCACCAGCACTTCGAAATAGCGGCCGGGTTTTCCGCGCAGCGAGCGGATTTCCTGGGCGAACAGCGCGCAACGCCCGGTCTCGATGGCTTCGCGCAATTGCCGCGCCAGCAACATGTCGCGGTGCCCGCCTCCCACCTTGTCCGATTGTTTCTCGTACACATGCGCGCGATTGCGACCGGCGTCCTTGGCGGCATAACAGGCGACGTCGGCGGCGGACAGCAGCGTGCCGGCATCGTCAGCTTCGGCATCGATGACCGCGATGCCGATCGAACCCGCCACATCGAAACTGTGGGCGCCCCACACAAAGCGGAAACCTGACAGCGCGCCCAGCAGCTTGTCTGCGATATCGCGGGCCCGTTCCAGCGGGCAGTTCTCCAGCAATATCCCAAACTCGTCGCCGCCCAGGCGGGCCAGCGTGTCGTTCTTGCGCATCGGCTCGGAGAGCAGGAAGGACACCTGTTTGAGCAGTTCGTCCCCGGCAGCGTGGCCACAGGTGTCATTGACTACCTTGAAATTGTCCAGATCCAAGTACAGAAGGGCATGCCTCGACCCGACATGACGCGCGTCCTGGACCAGGTCGGCCAGCCGACGCTCAAACTCCCGGCGGGAAAACAGGCCGGTCAGCACGTCATGCCGCGCCTGCCAGGACATCTGACGCGCCAATTCGCGGGCTTCCGTGACATCGTGAAACACCATGACCACGCCCACCGGCTGGCCCGCTTGGTCGAGGATGGGCGCGGCCGAGTCCTGAATGGCGATCTCGCTGCCGTTGCGCGTCACTAGGTAGGCGCCCTCGCGCGGGCTCACTTTGATTCCCCGGGTGCGGCAGAGCGTGGCAGGATGCGGCGCAGGCTTGCGGGTCGCCTCGTCCATGACCATGACCATGACCACCGCCTCCACCGGCATGCCTAGTGATTCGGCAAGTTTCCATCCGGTCAGGGTTTCGGCCATGGGGTTCATGAAGCTCACGTTGCCCTCCATGTCGGTGGTCATGACCGCTTCGCCTATGGAAGACAGTGCGATGCTGGCGCGCTCGTTCTCCGTCTGCAGTTGCTCTTGAAGCACCTTCAGGTCGGTGATCTCGGTGTGCGTGCCCAGTACGCGAATGACCCGGCCTGCTGCGTCCCGCACCGCGCGTCCGCGCACGAGGATCCATTGCCAGGCGTGCTGATGGCCGCGCATGCGCAGCATGGCCTCGTAGCGCGGTGACTCGCCGCGCAGATGGGCCTGCAGGGCGGACTCCGCCCTGGCGTGGTCCTCTGGGTGGGTGAGCGCTTGCCATGCCGCAGGCTCCGAAGGCAGCACAGCCGGGGTATAGCCCAGCATTTCCGTCATTCCGGCCGAGTGATAGGTCCCGCCAGTGCGAAAATCCATGTCCCAGATGCCGATCCGGCTTCCGCGCAGGGCGAGGCTGTTGCGTCCTTCCTGAGTCTGCAGATCCTCAATCAGTGCCTGCTGGATGAGGAAACGGCGCTCCAGCCAACGCCCAATGCGATGGATGACAAGCATGCCCAGTAGCCAGACCGCAAGATGGAGCAGACCGAGATCGAGCCCCATCCGGTCTAGTGCTTGTGCGGTGAACTCCGAATGCAGGCGCTGGTATGTCCATACTCCTGACCCCCAGACAGCCAGCGTCCAGAACAAAGAACCCATCCACACCATTTTTATGTGGTCACGCGAGATCATTGCTTCTCTCCCCCATTAATCGTCGTTCAATCGGCTCGGCCACTGCTCCGTCTCCAGCCATTTAAGTTTGCTGCCTGGCTCGTCGACGAACCGGCGATTGAGCCAAGCGATCCACACTATTCACTTGTCATTGGTGTCTACCTCGGTCTTGCGAAAGTCATAGCGGTGCGGCGAGTGAACTTGATCTCCTCCCAGTCCAAGTCGAGGGTATAGTCGGCCATGTCGCGCAGACCCTTGAACAGGTTCACACCACCCTGAAACTGGATCTCATGTTCCACTTCCTGCTCAAATTCCTTGTAATCGGCCAGGGTGAATTCGCCCATGACGCTGAAAGAAACCAGATTGCCTTCGCTCTTGATGGTTATCACATCGCGCATCTCGCGATGAGTATTACTGCTTAGACGCTCGCGGCCACTGCCAGCACTATGACGGTTCCAGCCACGGCGGGCGTGTCCTGCCGCCAAACGATGACGCCAAGGATACTTGTTCATAGCTGGAAGGTCTTGGCAGTCGTTGCACTCAGTTTGCATCAGAGAGCCTGCGCTGGTTCACGTAAAGGCAGCTGCCCTGTGTCGCCTTTGCCTTCTTCTTGGCCTCGGCAACAATTGCAGCAACCGCAAGGTGATTCTGAAAAACGCCCGGTGCAATTTCGGCAGCACCGATGGACAGGCTGGTCAGCGGGAAAAACTCCTTATTGCCACTGCGGTTTTCTGATTCATAACCACCGGCTTGCAGCACATTATCAGGAAAGAAGTGACGGGCTTCTTGATCGAAGCGTTCCAATATCTTTTCGCAGCGCGCTTTCCAATCCTGGCTTCGGAAAAGCGCCACAAAATCGTCGCCCCCGATATGGCCCAGGAAATCCATCACCGGGTCACAGTTCTCGGCCAGTATGCGGGCAGTCAGCAAAATCATCGCATCCCCCTTCGTATAGCCGAAAACATCATTGAGCGGTTTGAAGTTGTCGAGGTCGAAATAGGCGGCGACGAATGCCACATTGGTCTGCAGATATTCGTCTATGGTTTTGTTGATCGGCACATTGCCTGGCAACTGGGTCAATGGATTGGCATAGCGGGCAGCTTCAAACTGCATGGCAGTCACCTCGCGCATCAGGTTCTGTACCGAGCCCAGGCCCAAATAGCGGCCTTGATCCGTGATGATGAAACCGCTGATCAGGTGCCGAGCTGGCGCATTGCTGACCAGATCAGTCAGCTCAGAAAGTCCCATGCGAATATCTGCATGCAGGGGATCCGGATCCATGAAGCGGATGCAACTCTTGCGGCCATAGAGTTCATGCCGGTATGGCCGCGCCATGTTGTCGACCATCTCGAAGCGTGAGATGAGGCCGATTGGCTTTTCGTCCTTCACGACGGCCACGGCGTGAAGATTCGGATCCCGCTCAAATAACTTGAAGACTTCATCTGCGGTTCTTCCAGAAGAAACCGGAGGAATCTTCATGAGCAATTTGTCCAGGAAATGCTCTGTGCCGGCGGGTTCCGGTTCAGCCCGCGAATACGGCCGGACCTTTTTCAATTCCTGCAAAGTGGTGCTGGAGATCTGAGTAGTCGGATGGTCATCGATATTGTCGATGGGGTCATCACGGACCAAGCGCGTACCCGCGCGCTGCGCCGCATTCAGTTCATGCAGGTCGCCTTGCGCCAACACCCTGGGCTTGTTTGCGGTTTCCTCGGCCTGGTGTGGGGCGCACGCAAGCAAAATGGGTTGCAGGATGTTGCGCACCGTCTTGACGAGCAATTCGGGTTCGTAAGGTTTGCGCAGGTAATCGTATGCGCCCAACCTCAATGCCTGAATGGCGGCATCGATGTGATTATCACCACTGACAATAATGACCTGGCTGTTGGGCGTTTTTTGACGCAACAAAGCGAGGATTTCAAGCCCATTGATGTCCGGTAAGTGCAGATCCAGCAAAACCAGGTCATAAGCTTGGAGTCCGATCAGTTTCACGGCCTCGGCACCGCAGGTGGCGACATCAATGCACTGAACGTCCTGACAGAGCAAGCGGCGAGTAACATCCGCTAGCAATGCCTCGTCTTCGACGATCAGCAGCCTAGCGTTCCCGGTTTGACAGTGCGTTTCGGGCGATGCCATGGTTTCGTTGACCTGTTATTGAATGCATTACAAAGTCAGCAATGAGTCTGGTCAGTTTAGCCGTACTCAAGCGGCGCATGTTCATGCGATGACCAAGTCGTTCCGGATTTGCCTCGATGCTGTGTGACAGAAATCGGCGGCGAATGGCAACAATGGGTCGGGTGCCGTCCCTCGTCGGTGACCAAAGCTGCCGTTCAGGCAGAGTAACGCGTCAACGGCAGCAACCAGCGCAACACCGGCCATTGGATTTGCTCAGCGCCACCGGCAGCAATGGCCGATTGGCGGTCATAGCCCGAAGGACAGGTTTAAGAGCCTTGCTGCCGCTCGAATGACGGTGATACTGGTTCCGTGAACGGTAGCTCCAGGTTCTGAACCGCCCTTGGCCTCCACACTTAAGGTCTGCAACTGGCCGGTAGGGTGCGAAAAATCCACGAGGTGGCTGACTATGGCGCTCGGAAATTTCTCTTAGCAACAGGGTTTACGAACACAGCCTTAAAAATCAAGCTTTGCCGATCAGCGCATCGATTTCAGCTTCGGCTTCACGCCAGTCTTCATTTTCAAAACCCGGTACAAAGCCGCGTCTTTCAGCGCGGTGGTAAGCCGCATTGGCAATCCAGCGTTGACGATCTTCCGGCGAGGGCGCAGCCGGCTTATCCACGATTTTCTTCGCGGCAGCGGCCTTTTTCGGTGCTTTGTCCGCAGGTTTGGAGATGGCAACGACTTTGGCAGCAGTTTTGGCCGGCGCACTCGCTTTCACTGGTTCGGCGGGCTTTTCGGCCGCGCTGGTGGTTTTGGGGGCAGCTTTAGTGGCCGACTTCGGTGCCGTTTTCGGTGCTGCCTTGGCTTCTACCTTCGGTGCTGCCTTGGCTGCTAGTTTAGGATCGGCTTTAGGTGCGGCTTTAGGTTTGGTTTTAGGTGCAGCTTTAGCAACCGTTTTAGCTGGCGCAGCTTTCTCGGATGCGGCGATCTTTGTTGCAGCTGACTGGGCTGCGGCCGCAGCTTTCTTCGGCTTTTCCGTCTCTGCTACGGCAGTACTCTTCTTGGCGGGTTGTTTGGTTGTTTTGGCTTTTTCTTCTGGCATGGTGTGTTCTCCTGATTTAAAAAAATAACCGCTTTATTGGTGGTGCGAGTTTGATGAAACAACCGCCCTCTGTTTACCCTTAGGGCGCGATTGTAGGCAGAACTGGAGGCTTAGGATAAAGGGGACGCTACCCTTTGTTGTGATGTTCTGCCGCCATGCCCAGACAATCCAGAACGGTATTTGCCGGTATTCCTCATCACATCGCTCAACGAGGTAACCGGCGTGTGCGGCTCAATCCGCCACCTTCACGCTCACCGGTTCCACTTTCCAGATGTCGCGGCAGTATTCCGCGATGGTGCGGTCCGACGAAAACTTGCCCATGCGGGCGACGTTGAGGATCGACATGCGGGTCCAGGCGCGTTCGTCGGCGTAGGTGCGGCTGACCGCGTCCTGGCAGGCGATGTAGCTGGCGTAGTCGGCCAGCAGCAGGTAGTCGTCACGGCTCATCAAGTGGTCGATGATCGGACGGAACAGGCTGCCGTCGCCGTGCGAGAACATGCCGTTGTTGATCAGGTCGAGTACGCCGCGCAGTTCTTCCTGGCGCTGATAGATTTCCCACGGCCGGTAGTGTTCGGCCTTGACGCGTTCGACCTCGGCTGCGGTGAGGCCGAACAGGAAGAAGTTTTCGGCGCCGACTTCTTCGCGGATTTCAACGTTGGCGCCGTCCAGCGTGCCGATGGTCAGTGCGCCGTTCATCGAGAACTTCATGTTGCCGGTGCCGGAGGCTTCCAGGCCGGCGGTGGAAATCTGCTCGGATAGATTGGCGGCCGGGTAGACGTGGTGGGCGACCTTGACGTTGAAATCGGGGATGAACACCACTTTCAGGCGGCCGGCGACGTCGTGGTCGCGGTTGACGACTTCCGCCACCGAGTTGATCAGTTTGATGATCAGCTTGGCCATGTAATAGCCCGGCGCGGCCTTGCCGCCAAAGATGAAGCTGCGCGGCTGGATTTCGGCGCCGGGGTTGCGCTTGATGCGGTTGTACAGGGTGACGATGTGCAGCAGGTTGAGCAGTTGGCGCTTGTATTCATGGATGCGCTTGACCTGCACATCGAACAGGCTGGCGGGGTCGAGCTGAATGCCGAGCTTCGTCTCGACGAAGCGCGCCAGGTTGTTCTTGCGTTCCAGCTTGACCGCGCACCAACGGGCCTGGAAGGCGGCATCGTCGGCATAGCGTTCGATCTCGCGCAGGCGATACAGGTCTTTGCCCCAGCCTTCCCCTAGTGTTTCAGTCAGTAAATCCGCCAGGCCGGGGTTGGACAGCATGATGAAGCGGCGCGGCGTGACGCCATTCGTCTTGTTCTGGAATTTCTCCGGCCAGATGTCATAAAAATCCTTCAGCACGGTATCGGCCAACAGGCGCGAATGCAGTTCGGCGACGCCGTTGATGGCATGGCTGCCAACGCAGGCCAGGTTGGCCATGCGGACATAACGCGGGCCGCTTTCG
>JAIFLB010000188.1 GCA_020049245.1 Betaproteobacteria bacterium
CAGCGCCTGGATCAGTTCGGCCTGACCGATGGCATAACCGACGCGCAGTCCGGCCAGCGAATAGGATTTGGACAGCGTGTGCACCACCAGCAACTGCGGATAGCGCTGCACCAGCGGCACTGCCGATTCGCCACCAAAGTCGATATAGGCTTCGTCGATCACCACCACCGAATCCGGATTGCCCTGCAACAGCCGCTCGATTTCGGCCAGCGGCAGCAAGCGTCCGGTTGGCGCATTCGGGTTCGGGAAAATGATGCCGCCGTTCGGTTGCTGCAGATAGTCGTCGATGCGGATCGAAAAATCATCATCCAGCGGCAGCTCGCGGTATTCGATCTGGTACAGCCGGCAATAGACCGGATAGAAACTGTAGGTGATGTCGGGAAACAGGATCGGCGCATCCTGCTTCAACAGCCCCAGAAAGGCATGCGCCAGCACTTCGTCGGAACCGTTGCCGACAAAGACCTGTTCCGCGCCAACCCCATGCACCTGCGCAATCGTTGCACGCAGCGCGTCGGAATTCGGGTCCGGATACAGCCGCAGCCCCTCGCCGACCACGGCGCGCATCGCTTCCAGCGCGAGCGGGCTCGGCGGGTAGGGATTCTCGTTGGTGTTCAGCTTGACCAACCTGGCGAGCTTGGGCTGCTCGCCGGGCACGTAGGGCGTCAGCCCACGTGCTACGGCACTCCAGGCAGGCCTTCGCCATAGGCCAGCGCTGCAGCAATCTCGCCCAGGGTCTGGGCGCCGGCAGCGGAAACATGGATCAGGCTGGAGCGCTTCTGGAAGTCATAAACGCCCAGCGGCGACGAGAAGCGCGCTGTGCGTGAAGTCGGCAGCACATGGTTGGGACCGGCGCAGTAATCACCCAGCGCCTCGCAGGTATTGCGGCCCATGAAGATGGCGCCGGCATGGCGAATCTTGGGCAACATCGCATCCGGGTGCGATTTCGGCGGCCTGATCCAGATCGCGGCAGAGAATCAGCCCGGCGCGGTTGCCGATCGAAGTCGCGATGACCTCGCGGCGCGGCAGCGTCGGCAACAGTTTGTCGATGCTGGCCTGCACGGCATCAAGGTAGTCGGCATCCGGGCAGATCAGGATGGATTGCGCCAGTTCATCGTGCTCGGCCTGCGAGAACAGGTCCATGGCGATCCAGTCCGGATCGGTCTTGCCATCGCAAATCACCAGAATTTCGGACGGGCCGGCAATCATGTCGATGCCGACAACGCCAAACACCCGGCGCTTGGCCTCCGCGACGAAAGCATTGCCGGGACCGACGATCTTGTCGACCTGCGGAATCGTTTCCGTGCCATAGGCCAGTGCCGCCACCGCCTGCGCGCCGCCAATGCAGAACACGCGATCAACCCCGGCCACGGCCGCCGCCGCCAGCACCAGATCGTTGCGCACGCCATCCGGCGTCGGCACGACCATGATCAGTTCCTTGACGCCAGCCACCTTGGCCGGAATCGCATTCATCAGCACCGAAGACGGATACGCCGCCTTGCCACCCGGCACGTAAAGGCCAACGCGATCCAGTGCGGTCACCTGCTGGCCCAGCACGGTGCCATCCAGTTCGGTGTAGGTCCAGGATTCCATGCGCTGCTTTTCGTGATACACCCGCACCCGTTCGGCGGCTGCGCGCAATGCCTGCTCCAGGCGCAAAGGCAGCTTGCCCAGCGCGGCCTGCAGATCAGCCTGCGAAAGCTCCAGCGCAGCCATATCGGGTACGTCCAGCCGGTCAAAACGCGCGGTGTACTCCAGCACCGCTGCGTCGCCTCGGGCGCGCACACCGGCCAGAATCTCGGAAACCGCGTTTTGCACCGCACTGTCGGTGGCATCGTTAAACGCCAGCAATTCAGCCAGCCGGGCACGAAAATCCGTGCTGGAAGCATCCAGTCGGGTGATGGAAATAGCGGCGGGGAGATCAGTCATGATCGAGGATGGCTTGGGTTACGGGGTTGTTACGGGGTTGACCGAAAGAATTATAGCCACGACCGGGCCGATTAACCGCCTGCCGCAGCCCGGAAAGTCTCGATGATCGGCTGAATGGTTTCGTGCTTCAGCTTCAGCGCCGCCTGATTCACCACCAGCCGCGAACTGATCTGCATGATTTCCTCCACCGCCACCAGATTATTCGCTTTCAGCGTGCCGCCAGTGGACACCAGATCAACGATGACATCTGACAGCCCGACCAGCGGCGCCAATTCCATCGAGCCGTACAGCTTGATCAGGTTGATATGGACGCCCTTTTCGGCGAAATGCAGCCGCGCCGTATTCACATACTTGGTCGCCACCCGCAGCCGCGCGCCGCGCCGCACCGCTGCCGGGTAATCGAAACCGACCGGCGTCGCCACCATCATGCGGCACTTGGCGATGTTCAGATCCACCGGCTGATACAGTCCTTCGCCGCCATGTTCGATCAACACATCCTTACCGGCGATGCCGAGATCGGCGGCGCCATGCTGAACGTAGGTCGGCACATCGCTGGCACGCACGATGATGAGTCGGACATCCGGTCGATTGGTCTCAATGATCAGCTTGCGAGAAGATTCCGGGCTCTCGCTCGGCACAATCCCAGCCGCCGCGAGCAGAGGCAGGGTTTCTTCGAAGATGCGACCCTTGGAAAGGGCGAGGGTGATTTGAGACATAAAAAATCCTGTTTTGAACTCGATTTACCTGAAGCCACCGCCACCCCGAAGGCGACCCGTATATTGACCAAATGAACAACGCTCTACGAACGGCAACTTCAGCAATAGCCGCTACTGCCTTATACGGCTGGCATCACCAGCCAACCAGCGACCTTGTCACGGCTGGGCACGCCGCCGGCATGTACAACCTTGCCGTCGATCACCACCCCGGGCGTGGATAAAACCCCGTAACTCATGATCGATTGAATGTCTTCGACTTTTTCGAGTTGCACCGCGACGCCCTTCTCCTTCGCGACTTCCTCGATCAATTTCAGCGTGTTCTTGCAGTTGGCACAGCCAGTGCCGAGTACCTTGATATCCATGATTTCTCCGTTTACGGAATGACGATTCAAGCAGGACCAGCAGCGTGCAGCATGCCAGTCAGCAAAGGCGCGCTATGCCTCGCGTTAAGCCTTCTCCCGCCGGATATTCGCGCCGAGTGCATTCAGTTTGGCTTCGATATTGGCGTAGCCTCGATCGAGGTGATAAATCCGCTCGATGTGCGTCTCGCCTTCAGCGACCAGGCCGGCGACGACCAATGAAGCCGAAGCGCGCAAGTCGGTCGCCATCACCGTCGCACCCTGCAGTTTTTCTACGCCTTTCATCACCGCCGTGTTGCCGTCGATCTTGATGTCCGCGCCAAGGCGCTGCATTTCGACGGCGTGCATGAAGCGGTTCTCGAAAATCGTTTCGCGAATGATCGCGGTGCCGTCGGCGACAGCATTGATCGCCATGAACTGCGCTTGCATGTCGGTCGGGAACGCCGGGTACGGCGCGGTACGGATGGAAACCGCTTTCAGGCGCGGCGGCGCGATGATGTGGATACATTCATGTTTTGCCGTCTTCTCGCCACTGATTTCGCAACCTGCATCCAGCAGTTTATCGACCACAGCATCAAGGTAGCCGGTGGACGTGCCGAGCAAGCGGATGTCGCCACCAGTGATTGCCGCCGCGCAGAGGAAAGTGCCGGTCTCGATTCGGTCCGGCATGATGCGGTGGCTGGCGCCATGCAGTTTTTCGACGCCACGGATGCGGATCAGATCGGTGCCGGCGCCGCTGATCTGAGCGCCCATGCTGATCAGGCACTGCGCCAGATCGACCACTTCCGGCTCACGCGCAGCGTTTTCGATCACTGTTTCGCCGTCGGCCAGGCACGCCGCCATCATCAGGTTTTCGGTACCGGTGACAGTGACCATGTCAGTGAACAGTCGCGCGCCTTTCAACCTGCCGACCTTGGCCACGACATAGCCGTGCTCGACGCCGACTTCAGCGCCCATCGATTGCAAGCCCTTAATGTGCTGATCAACCGGCCGCGCGCCAATCGCGCAGCCGCCCGGCAGGGAAACCCTGGCCTCGCCGCAACGCGCTACCAACGGGCCGAGTACCAGGATCGATGCGCGCATGGTTTTGACCAACTCATACGGCGCCATCGGATTGTTCAGGCCGCCGGCATCGAGGGTGACAGTCTCACCTTGGCGTTCGACCTTGACGCCCATCTGAGCGAGCAATTTCAGCATCGTGCCGATGTCGTTCAACGCCGGCACGTTGGTCAGTATGAGCGGTTCCGCACTGAGCAGACTGGCGCACAGAATCGGTAGCGCGGCATTCTTGGCGCCGGAGATCACAACCTCACCGGTCAGACGACCGCCGCCGGTGACGACGAGCTTATCCATTGCTTGCCTGCCATTCTTCCGGGGTCAGCGTCTTCATCGACAAGGCATGGATTTCGGCGCGCATCTTGTCGCCCAAGGTCTTGTAGACCATCTGTTGACGGGCTACCAGCATCTTGCCGCGAAACTCCGGACTGACCACCAGCGCCTCGAAATGTTGGCCGTCGTCGCCACGCACCTGAATATGATCACAAGCCAGTCCAGCCTGAATCCAACCTTGCAATTGTTGTGAAGTAATCATTTGAAAACCTTGGGGAAAATTAGTGGCGGAGTTTATAGCCCGACTTCAACAACCTCAACGTGATGCCGCCCAACAAAAATACAAACGGAAGCACCACCGCCAAGCTGAGCCAGGGATCAACATCTGAATGACCGAAGAAACCGGCGCGGAAACCATCAATCATGTAGAAAACCGGATTGAAGTGCGACACGCTCTGCCAGAACGGCGGCAGCGAGTGAATCGAATAGAAAACGCCGGACAGGAAGGTGAGCGGCATGATGATGAAGTTCTGCACAGCGGCGAGATTGTCATATTGATTGGCCCAGATGCCGGCAATGATCCCCATGCAGGCAAAAACCGCGCCGGAAGCGAGTGCAAAAACCAGAATCCAGAATGGATGACGCATTTCGATATCCGCGAAAAACAAGCCCACCAGCAAGACGCCCAGACCGACGGTGAATCCTCGAATCAGCGCGGCCAGTAGATAAGCCATGAAGAATTCCAGATACGACAGCGGCGGCAACAAAACAAACACGATATTGCCGGTGATCTTGGATTGAATCAGCGACGAAGAAGAATTGGCGAAGGCGTTCTGCAACAACGACATCATGATCAAACCAGGCATCAAAAACGCCGTGTAGGACACGCCGGGATAGACATGAACGTGGTCTTCCAGCACATGCGAGAAAATCAGTAGATAGAGCAACGCAGTCAGCACCGGCGCGCCAACGGTCTGCACCAGCACCTTCCAGAAGCGCAGCACTTCCTTGTAAAGCAAGGTGCGAAAGCCGCTCATGCCGGGTTGCTCATCGATGCGCATGCATGATCTTGAGAAACACCTGTTCCAGATCAGGTTGGCGCAAGGCCAGATCGCGAATCCCGATGCCGGCGGCGCGCAATTGAGCCAGGATGCCCTCCAGATCAGCAGAGTCGGGAAGATCCAGGATGTAGTGATTGCCATCGCGGCCTTGCAAGCGAGGGCGCAGGAAATCCGGCAAATCAGGCGTATCGAGATCCAGCAGCAAGCGCCGTTCCGCCCCCGCCTGCAGCAGGTTGGCGGTGCGATCGAGTGCCACGATTTGACCCTCGCGCAGCATCGCAACACGTTCGCAAAGCATTTCAGCTTCATCCAGATAATGCGTTGTCAGGACGATGGTGTGCCCCTGGCGGTTGAGGCGTCGGATGAAACTCCAGAGCGACTGGCGCAATTCGACATCGACCCCGGCGGTCGGCTCATCCAGCACGATCACCGGCGGTTTGTGTACCAGCGCCTGCGCCACCAGCACCCGCCGTTTCATGCCGCCAGATAGCAGGCGGGTGTAACTGTCCGCCTTGTCGGTGAGGCCAAGATTGGCCAGCAGCTCATCGATCCAGTCATCGTTGCGGCGCAATCCAAAATACCCCGATTGCAGGCGCAAGGTCTCACGCACAGTGAAGAACGGGTCATACACCAACTCTTGCGGCACGACTCCGAGGGCGCGACGCGCATCTCGGTATTGCGCAGTGACGTCGAAACCCATGATCTCGACTGAACCAGCCGAAGCCCGCGTCAGGCCGGCAAGGATGCTGATCAGCGTGGTTTTGCCGGCGCCATTCGGGCCGAGCAGGGCGAAGAATTCGCCTTCCTGAATATCCAGATCAATGCCACGCAGCGCATGCACGCGGGCAAATCGTTTCTCCAGACCGCGCAAGCGAACGGCGGCACGCATCAAATGGAGAAATCAGAACAGATCAGCGATACCGTACAGCCGTGCCAGGCTGGTCAAACTTTCCGGCACGTTACGGAATTGCAGGTCATTACCGACGGCATTCTTGAGACCGCTACGCCGAAGCGCCAACAGCAGGCTGAGCGCGGAAGAATCCATCTTTTTCACGCCAGACAGGTCAAACACGCGAGTGCCGGCCAGAATTGCCTGCTCGCCCTCAGCCAACATGCGCGTTGCATTGTCGAGGACAACATCTCCCTCCAACACAGCAACGCCCGCTTCAACGCGCATTACTTCTTGGCTCCGCTGGCAGTCGGCTGATTGCGGCGAGTCAACGTCGCCAGCAAACCATCAATGCCGCCTTTGCGAACTTCAGAAGTAAAGGAGCTGCGATAGACCGTTACCATGCTGACGTTATCCACCAGCACGTCGTAGACCTTCCAGCCTTCATCCTGCTTTTCCATCCGGTAATTGATTGGAATCGGCGGCGCACCTGGCTTGCTGACTTCGGTGTTGACCGTGACATCGGTCTCGCCAGGCGCCAATCGGAACGGCTTGAATTCGATCTTGTAGTCGGCCACGCTGCTCAGGGACGCGGAATATGTCCGCACCAGCATGGTGCGGAACTCATTCACCAAGCCATCCTGTTGCGCCGGAGTCGCTTTGCTCCAGTTTTTGCCGACAGCAAGTCGGGTCATCTGGCGAAAATCGAAGTTGGGCAGAATTTTCTCCTCCACCAGATCGAGTATCTTTTTGTTGTTGCCAGACTTGATGTCCCGATCCTGCTTGACGATGCGCAGTACCTCGTTGGTCGTATTCTTGGCCAGGACATCGGGCGGAACAATATCCGCCACCGCTGTCAGCGAATAAATCGTGATCAATCCTGACATCAACAGTTGCATTAAACCCGTCATCGTTTTCTACCTCTTTTGTAAATGAATTCAATCTTCTCGGTTAGGGAACCCGGCATGCCGCTCAAATGCAGACTTCCGACAGCATCAAGGTGCGGCCTGTTCCGTCTGACTATCGTTCTTGTTGTATAAAAATTGGCCAATCAGGTTTTCCAACACCACCGCGCCTTGCGTAATCTTCAGTACATCACCATTGGCCAGCATTTTTTCATCGCCTCCCGCTTCCAGCGCGATGTACTGCTCGCCCAGCAGACCCGAAGTCATGATCGCGGCGCTACTGTCTTGCGGGAATGAATAACGCGCAGACAGCGAAAGGGTTACAAGCGCTTCGTAGGATTTTGGGTCAAATCCGATGTCAGCAACCCGGCCCACCACGACACCCGCACTTTTTACCGGCGCACGCGGCTTGAGGCCGCCAATATTGTCGAATGAGGCTTTGACAACATAGGTTGCACCGTTGTCGTACCCCCCCAGATTGCCCACCTTCAATGCCAGAAACAGGACGGCGACGATACCCGCCACAACGAAAAGGCCCACCCAAAGATCAAGTGTTGCGCGCTGCATGGATCAAACTCCACGGAACATAAATGCGGTCAGAATAAAATCCAGGCCGAGAATGGCCAGGGACGAAGTCACTACGGTTCGAGTGGTGGCACGTGACACCCCTTCCGCCGTGGGTGGGGCGTCATACCCCTCAAACAGGGCAATGATGGTGACCGCAATGCCGAACACCACGCTCTTGATCACCCCATTGATGATGTCTTCCTTGAAATCGACTGCCGCCTGCATCTGCGACCAGAACGAACCGGCATCGACGCCGATCAGCACGACACCGACCAGATAGCCGCCCAACACGCCCATCGCCGAGAACAAGGCGGCCAGCAATGGCATTGAAATGACCGCGCCCCAGAAACGTGGCGCGACCACGCGAGCAATCGGGTCCACCGCCATCATTTCCATCGCGGCAATCTGTTCAGTGGCCTTCATGAGGCCAATTTCAGCCGTGATCGCAGAGCCGGCGCGACTGGCGAACAACAAAGCAGCCACCACCGGCCCGAGTTCGCGCACCAGCGACAGCGACACAAGAACCCCGAGTGATTCCTCAGCGCCATAAGTCTGCAACGTCTCATAGCCTTGCAGACCCAGCACCATGCCAACGAACAGGCCAGACACCAGAATGATGATCAGCGACAACACACCGGCGGTGAAAATCTCGCGGATGATCAGGTGAAAACGGCGAAAGCTGGTGCCGGAATGAAGCAGAACCAACAGAAAGAAACGCGCCGCCACGCCCATCCGCCAGACCCGGTCCACAGTTCGCCGGCCGATACCACGGATATATCCAATCAGCGCCTGCATCATGCCGCCAATCCCAGGTCGGCCGCGTAGTCAGGCGCTGGATAATGAAACGGCACCGGCCCGTTTTCTTCGCCGTGCACAAATTGGTGCACATAAGGCAATTGCGAAGCCTTGATCTCGGCCGGCGTGCCTTCCGCCTCGATCACCCCTTCAGAAACGAAGTACACGTAGTCAACCATCTTCAGCGATTCCTGCACATCATGTGTCACAACGATTGAAGTCATGCCCAGGGTATCGGTCAGGCGCCGAATCAAATTGCCCGTCACCCCCAGCGAAATCGGATCAAGACCGGCAAATGGCTCGTCATAAAGAATCAGCATCGGGTCCAGCGCGATCGAACGCGCCAACGCTACCCGCCGCGACATACCGCCAGACAACTCCGAAGGCATCAGATCATGCGCGCCGCGCAAACCGACCGCGTTCAACTTCATGAACACCAGGTCACGGATCATCGATTCCGGCAAGTCGGTATGCTCACGCAACTGAAACGCCACGTTGTCGAACACCGACATGTCGGTGAACAACGCACCAAACTGAAACAACATCCCCATGCGACGGCGCAATTGGTACAAGGCGTCTTGATCGATCCGCCCCATTTCGATGCCATCCACTTTCAAACTGCCGCTGGTCGGCTTCATCGCCCCCCCAATCAGGCGCAACAGGGTCGTCTTGCCGCAGCCGGAGTTACCCATGATGGCGATCACCTGGCCGCGACGCGCGGTCAGGTTGATACCTTTCAGCACCAGACGCTGGCCATAGGTAAAAGAGAGATCGCGGATTTCGATGAGATTGTCAGACACGGAGGACAAAGGTTTTTTGAACAAGCGGGCGCATTCTAGCAGGGCCGCCAGAAATCACGTCGCAAGCCCCATGACTTCCAGCAACGTCTCGACGCGTTCAAGCTGTTCCAGGTTGCCATCCAGACTGATCAGGTATTGCACTGAACCAACCGTCTCGGGTGACAATTTTTCAGCCAGCTCCTTGAGCGGAGTGTCGCGGCTGAACCAGACGATGCGCGCGTCCGACCGACTGATCAGCAACGCCTTGTCCGCCAACTCGGGGGGAAGCGCGTGGGTCGCATCAGCCTCCAGCAGAAAGCGAAAGCGATCATGCGTATCGGCATACCACTGCACCCGCTCTGCTGCACTGGCCTGCTGCCAAACCGCCTGTTTCAGAAACGTGCAATTGAACTGGGTATTGAAGTAAGTCAACTGCCATTCCTCTGGCATATCGGCTGGGTAAAAAGCGTCCCGCCAAGCCGGGAAACGCCAGTCCAGCGCGCCCAGACGCACGATCTGAGGTTCATCGAATGAAGTCATTTTTACCTAACTGTCGAAGGTGGCGAAATTGCAACAGTATGCAGAGGTTCATCCGCTTGGGATGGGTTAGTTTTTGCCTAAATAAGGTTTCCTGAATATTCTGCACGTCATTGATTCTGTTGTCTGTTCTGACCTGTTGCACCCCAACCCCCTTAGGAGATCGATATGAAAGTGAAATCACTCGTTGCCGCCTTGCTGGTTTGCGCCGCCCCCGTCGCTTTTGCCCAAGAAGCCGCTCCCGCAGCCGCTGCTCAAGTTCCCCAATCGCCGGAAGCCTGGCTGGCCCGCATGACCGACATGACCAAAAACATGTCCGCTTACAAAGACCCGAAGGTTTTCGTTCCCTTCATGAACGCCGTTACCGAACCCAGCTTCTACACCGCCATGGGCCTGAACATGATGGATCCGGGCAACTGGCTGAACATGGCTAACTCCATGACCCAGCCTGGCGTTTACTCCAACGTTGCCGCCTTTGCTGACCCCAACGTTTACATGAAGTGGCTGGCCGCTTCCCTGGACCCCAACTTCTACACCGCCATGCTTACCCAATTGTCTGACCCGGGCAAGCTGATGCGTTGGGCGATGTCTCCGCTTGACCCCAAGGTCATGCAGATGCTGATGAAGACCATCGATCCGAACCTGTATGTCAAATGGATGATGTCCCCCCTCGACCCGCGTTCGCTGCAGTTGATGACCGCTCCGGTCAACCCCAACCTGTACATGGGCTGGATGGGCGCTTCGATGAACCCCGGTTCTTATGGCGACATGTGGAAAGGCTTCCTGAACCCGGCTGGCTACACCGTCCACCGCCACGGCGACCCCCTGGGCCGCTCCTGCTGTTGGCACCATTCCGACGTTCGATCTGAACGCGCTGACCCAGATGTTCCAATTGCCGGCCGCTGGTCAGCCTTACGCTTTCCCGTTCCCGGCACCTGTTGCTCCGGCAGCCAAGTAATCGGGTATCTGTATGTAAAAACGGCTGCTTCGGCAGCCGTTTTTTTTCGTCCCGACTGTTGCCGCGACAAAGCGGCTTCGGCTGCATTATTCACGCCGCCAAAGCGTTCCCTGTGGTCCATCTTCCAGAATCACACCGGCCGACTTGAGTTCATCACGGATGGCATCTGAGCGCTTGAAGTCTTTCGCCTTGCGCGCCGCCAATCGCTCGGCAATCAGCGCATCGATTTGTTCAGCGGAAAAACCCGTTTCCGCCGCATTGGCGAGCCCGGCTTGCATAAACATTTCCGGGTCACGCTCAAGCAAACCCAGGATACCCGCCAGCGATTTCAACAAGGTGGCCATCTGCGCCGCCTTGACCTGATCGAGCAAGCGCAACCGATTCAATTCCGCCGCCAGGTCAAACAACACCGCCAACGCTTCCGGCGTATTGAAGTCATCATCCATGGCGGACTTGAACCGCGTCGCAAAAGGATCGTTCCAGTCCAACACCGCGTTTAGCCCAGCCACAGCACCAGAATCGATACCCCGCAATGCCGTGTAAAGACGGGTCAACGCCGCTTTTGCATCATCCAGATGTTGGTCGGAATAGTTCAATGGGCTGCGGTAATGTGCGCGCAGAATAAAAAAGCGCACCACTTCTGCATCGTATTTCTGCAGCACTTCGCGAATCGTGAAGAAATTGCCCAGACTCTTCGACATCTTCTCGTCATCGACGCGGACAAAGCCGTTGTGCAGCCAATAATTGACGAACTTGCAGTCGTGCGCGCCCTCGGATTGGGCGATTTCGTTTTCATGGTGCGGAAACTGTAAATCCTGGCCGCCGCCGTGAATATCGAAATGCTGGCCGAGCAAATCCGAGCCCATAGCGGAACATTCGATATGCCAACCGGGCCGCCCCGCGCCCCAGGGTGAGGGCCAGGACGGCTCACCCGGCTTGGCGGCTTTCCAGAGCACGAAATCCATCGGATCGCGCTTGTT
>JAIFLB010000202.1:0-12599 GCA_020049245.1 Betaproteobacteria bacterium
TCACCCTTGCGCGCCATGTTGACGCGCTTGGAGAGTACGAAATGCTCAGCCCGCAGCGACCGCTCTTCCGACCCATTACGCGGTGGCGCTGATAAACGACCGGCCCTTGGCGAACCGTCCGGAGCACAGGTCAGGACGATTTCACCGCCAGCCTGCCAGGGCTGTTCCAATGCATGGATCAGATCAACCTGCAACCGGATGGGTGGCGGCAATGCGAAACCAGCGGGTTCGGCAGGGCAGGTGGCGAAGACAGGCTGAGCAAGATGAAGTAAGCCGCAGGCCAGCAACACCAACCTGAATTTCATTTGCCTCGCGAACATCCAGCCCCCTTTCCGAGATTACCCCGCCTTTCCGTCGAACCGCCTGCGCCAGGTCATCGGCGCGTATTTCCAGGACCACCCTGCGAACGGAATCAACCATAGCAAGCCAGTCATTGAAATCCAGTGCCAAAACCAGGGATCGACCGACAAATCCGGCAGCATGCGCAGCAATGCAACAGCCTGAATCGCCCAGTGCAACCTCCAGGTTGTGTTATCCGCCCACAACTCGTGGCCGGAGTGGCCGCGACTGGCGCGAGTCACCAGACCAATCAACATGGCGCCGAAAAAACCTAATCCCAATGTGGCGCTGCAGGGGTGACAGGCCCGAATTCGACATGGAAAAGCTGCGGCAGGGCTTGGTGCAGTCAGGCTAACAATCCCGCACCTGGCAACATTGATCGACATCAACGCTACCAGGTGAATCCGGTTCCGAACGCTGCCCAAGACAGGGAACTCAACAAAACAGTTTTCAGCCCAATATACTCTGCACTTTGCAACAGCCTATGAACATGTACGTTGTCGCAATCTGTATTTTGTAATACAGCCGGATTCTGCGAGCTCCAAATGGAGGTGAGGAAATTCACCCTGCCTTGCCATTCAAGTCTGGTAGTTTTCGGCTCTCGACACAGCAATTTAAATAGAAAGGAAATATGGCAATTCTGCCCAACTGGCTTTACGAGCCGCTGCCATACGTTTACAGCATTGCCGGCGTAGTCTCCAGTTTCAGCCTCGATTCGTACATGGGTCGTTTCAGCGGCTTTCTGCTGATTACTGCGGGCATTGTGGTGGGCTATCAACGCTATGAATATCGCCGCTTCAGAAAGCAGCGCCAGGAAAGACTTGAATGGCTGCACAGACAGTCGCAAAACAGAAAAAAGGAACGTCAGGAATGGCTGCGAAAACAAGCGGACAAGGTGCGCGAGGATATTGAACGCAAGAAGAATGATTTCTGACTTTGCAGCCTGTTTCTGCTGGTAAAGCTGACATCAATGCACATTGAAAGCTTCCGACAGCAATTGCGCAGCCTGGGCGCCAAACCTTGCCACGAACAACGCGTGCTGCGCGCCTGGACGCAAGTTCGTTCGCTCGATACGCGTCACCGCCTGGCCGAGGATTTCCTGCCGCTGGCGTTACGCAACGCGCTGCCGGGCTTGATTTCCGATCTGAACGGTCTGGCGCGGCTGGCATCGGAACATCCCGCGGAAGACGGTTCGGCACGTTTGCTGGTGGCGCTGGCGGATGGGCAGACGGTGGAAAGCGTGTTGCTGCCGCGCGAAGGTGTTTGCGTGTCGACCCAGGTTGGTTGCGCGGTTGGTTGTCTGTTTTGTATGACCGGTCAAAGCGGTTTGATTCGCCAACTCAGCAGCGGCGAGATCGTCGCCCAGGTCGCATTGGCGCGCACCCGGCGCAAGGTCAGGCGAGTGGTGTTCATGGGCATGGGCGAGCCGGCACACAACCTGGACAACGTGCTCGAAGCGATCGACCTGCTTGGCACCTCCGGCGCGATCGGACACAAGAACCTGGTGTTTTCCACGGTCGGCGACCGGCGGGTTTTCGAGCGCTTGCCATTGGGCGTGGTCAAGCCGGCGCTGGCGCTGTCACTGCACACCACACGTGCCGATCTGCGCGCGCATCTGCTGCCCAAGGCGCAACGCATCGACCCGGAAGAACTGATCGAACTCGGCGAAAACTACGCGCGGGCCACTGGTTATCCAATCCAGTATCAGTGGACGCTGCTGGAGGGCATCAACGATAGCGATGCGGAACTGGACAGCATCATCCGACTGCTCAAAGGCAAGTACGCGATGATGAATTTCATCCCCTACAACAGCAACGAAGGCCTCGGTTTCACCCGCCCTTCGTGGCAACGCGCCTCGGAGATGGCCGGCCGACTGCATCAGTGCGGCATCCTCAGCCGGCTGCGCAATTCCGCCGGGCAGGATATCGATGGCGGTTGCGGTCAATTAAGAGCGCGCGCGGCGGCGTTGAAATCTGAAAGACAGCCAGTAAATCAATTCGTCTATCAGTCCGACTGAAAGCGGCCGCCCTGACGCATCAGGTTTTCCAGTTGTTCCCGCTGCAAGGGTTTGCTGATCAGATAACCCTGGATTTCGTTGCAGCCGTGAATTTCCAGGAATCGAAATTGTTCATCCGTTTCCACGCCCTCCGCGACCAGGTTCAGTTCCAGGCCATGCGCAATCGAGATGATCGCCTTGATAATCGCGTGCTGGCGGTACTCGCGATCAATTTCCCAGACGAACGATTTATCGATCTTGAGGGTATGGATGGGAAATTTTTGCAGATAGCTGAGGGATGAATACTGGGTACCGAAGTCG
The DNA here is from genome assembly GCA_020049245.1 of Betaproteobacteria bacterium. Lineage (GTDB taxonomy): Bacteria > Pseudomonadota > Gammaproteobacteria > Burkholderiales > Thiobacillaceae > PFJX01. Next base: position 2,657 of record JAIFLB010000202.1, read on the forward strand.
TCGATGGCGATCATCACGCCATGCGCCGCCAGGGTCTGCAACTTGCGCGCAACCATGCTTGGATCGCGAATAAACAGGTTCTCGGTCAGTTCAATTTCGATGACTGCAGGATTGATATCGTATTCGGTCAGCAACGCGATGAATTTCGTGACGAAATCGTTCTCTTCCAGATGATGCGGCGAAATATTGATGGCCACCCGCGGTGGCGCGATGCCTTCCCGCTGCCATTCCCGCATCGTCTTGCAGACATCACGTGTTACCCATTCATCCAGGCTACCGATCAGATCGGCCTCTTCAGCCAGTTGCAGGAAATCACCCGGTTGCAACAAGCCGCGTTGCGGATGATTCCAGCGAATCAGCGCTTCGACACCACGGATGCAACGATCCCGCAAGCCCACCTGCGGCTGATAGAACATGACAAACTGATCCTGGTCGATGGCTTGGCGCAACTCGCTTTGCAACTGCAGTCGCTGATCCGTGTTTTGCCCCATCTCGGGCATGAAGAATGAGTGGCCTTTGTGACCTGACAATCGACCGTGATAGAGCGCGATATTGGCGTGACGAATCAGTTCATCGGCTGAATCACCATGCGTCGGAAACAACGCAATGCCGGCGCTTACCGAAAGATGGGCTGATTTGTCGGCCACCTGGAATGGAGCCGCAAATTCCTGGTTGATACGATCAACAATCTGCAAAACATCCTGCTCCGACCCAATAAACGCGTTCAACAAAAGGAATTCGTCGCCGACGAACCGGGCCAGCGTGTCGCCGCCGCGCAGACATCGCTGGATTCGCTCTCCCACCTGGCGCAACAACTCGTCCGCCTTGGCATGGCCAAACAAATCATTGATGTGTTTGAAACGATCCAGATTCAGGTGCAGCACCGCGATCTGTTCACTATTCCTGCGCGCTCTGATCAACGCCAACGCAAGATGATCGCGGAACAGGTTCCGGTTCGGCAAACCGGTCAGCGCATCATGATTGGCTTGGTAATGGGCCAGCGCCTCGACTTCTCTGCGCGCGGTAGTGTCGCGCGCAACACCATAGTAGTGATCCTGGTTGACTTCATCTTCGCCGGATTCACCTTCAGGTAACCCAACCACCGCCAGTTTGACTTCGAAATAGCGGAAACCGGTGATATCGGCAAGACTTTTGAGGCGCAGTTCAAAACTGTGCATCGCGGTTTCCGACAATTTCTGCGCACTAAACGCATAGCGCGCCCGCTCGCGATCATGCGTATACACCAGACGCGAAAAATGACGCCCAAGCACCGCCTTATCCTCCAGCCCAAGCAACGCTTTCATCCGATCATTGACGAAAGAGACGCGTCCATTCTGGTCGAGGATAAAGATAATGTCGGGCGAAGCATCAATCAGAAAGCGATGCAAACGCTCAGAACGATTGATCTGATTCTGCGCGGACTGGTTTTCCAGTAGCAGTGTGTTTTGCACCAATGCCCGGTTGATGGCGTAGATCACAAGCTCGGGTTCGATCGGCTTGCGGACAAAATCGAGGGCGCCAAGCCGTAGCGCGAGAATCGCGGCATCGATTTCGCTTTCCCCGCTGACGACAATGATTGGTGTCGTGATTCCCCGCTCACAGGCGCTGCATATCACGTCGTGACCGGTGATATCAGGCAAGCGAAGATCGAGCAGGACAAGGTCAAAATGTCCATTCGCCAACATTTCCAACCCGCTAACGCCCGTCTCCGCGATTTCGGACTGAAAACCATTGAAACTGAGGAGAAAGCGCAAGCTCTCGGCAAAACCGGGATCATCCTCGATGATCAATAGTCGCCGCGAAGTTACCTGTGCTTCGACCAACGGGCCGGTTGTATCCGCAAGTCTGCTTGCTTTCCAGGCTGTCATATCAAGCCGCCTCCGGATGCAGTGGCAACAGAATTTTGAATTGCGTTCCGGATTCACTGCTACTGCATTGCAGCATGCCGTCCATTTCCTCAACCAATGCGGCGACGATGGAAAGGCCCAGTCCCGCGTGCTGCCCGCCTTTTCGGGTCTGCACTGGCTGGTACAGGTTCGCCAGCACGTCTGGCGGCAGTCCCGGACCGTTATCGCTCACCGACAATTCAACAAATTGCTGCTTTTTCCCCGCCACCCACAGCGCCGAAGCCAGCGTGATACGCCCCTGGCCGCCGAGTGCCTCAGCGGCATTTAACAACAGATTAGTCAGAATTTGTTTCAGGATATCGGCTGACTTGGCCAGCCTGGGCAAGTTGGGCGCCAGATTCAGACTGATCTCGATATCCCGCAACTCCGCCTTGCCAAGGCGACAGAACTGAATCACCTCACGCGCCAGCGCATTGATATCGATCGAGGCCGGCGCAGCTTGCGGGTTCGGCGTGGTGTCAAAAGCCGGGATGTTGAATTGCTGCAAGATACCTGCAACGCGGCGCAACTCGTTTTCGATCAAGCTGAATTCATTCTTCGCTTGATTCCTGGTCTCGACCTGCGAGGTGTCCTTCGAAGCATCCTTCGAAGCGTCGTGTGATTGGCCCATCTCCTCGGCCTTCATGCGCAACACCGAGATGTAGTTGCGCACGATGCCAAGCGGATTCCCCGCTTCGTGGATCAACTTGCGGGCATGTTGAACCTGGCGTTGGCTGGCATCCCGCAACGCAGCGCTGATCCGTTCATCCTGCCGCATCGCCGCCGCCAGGCACTTGCCCGCTTCGCGCGCGAAGGTGATCAGCAAAGTCTGCCGGGGTCCAAAGTGCTCCACCGTCGCCACATCCAAAGCGACAGCCAGCACACCCAACGGCTTGCCGGCGAACATCAACGGCAAGCAAAGCAAGCGTTCTCCAGCCAGCAAACGAAGTAATTGCGCATCGGCCAGATTATCCGGCCGCGAGGGCACGCCAGCCAGGCAGATGCGGCCGTGATAGGCCGCCGCGATGCGTGAATCGGGGCTGGAACAGGCAATTCGAATCACATTCCCCTGCGCCAGTTCATCCGCCAGCGGCTGCCAGTGCAAAACATCGTCCTTGGGCATGAACAGGGCGCAGCCTGGGGCGCCAAATATCTGACTGGCGCCTTGTAAAACGTCACGTTTTGCGGCTTCAAAACCTTCCTTTTCACCCCATTCCGGCTGCGCCAGCATACCCTGCATGCGCTGTGAAACCGCCTCCGCCAGATCACTTACCGCAGAGTCGGCTTCGGCTTCCGGACGCATCATCGGTTCAACCTTGGCTGGCAGTTCCAGGCCAAGTTCACCGCCAATGCGGCGCGCCTCGGTCTCGGCAGCAAGCTGCATTTCAGCCACCTGGGCAGGCTCCAGTCGCCAGAACGCAAGCGCCGCTGCATGCGTCGCCAGTTCAGCTTCCGGCAGGGTGCCGAGCAGATTCGCCAGCGCCACGATCTGCGCCAGCGGATGCGCATCGCGAATTCGATCAAGTGGCTCATGGTGATAACGAATACTGTCCGCGAAAAGGGTATGCAGATTCCATCGCTGCGCCATCCAGGCACCGACTTCAGCATGGTTGACCTCGAACGAGGCCTGTTCCTGCCGCATCAAAGCCATATCACCATCGAAATCACGCAACAGCGGCAGATAGCGCGCGGGTTCCAGCGTCAGCAAAGCCAGTTGCCCAACATCGTGCAACAGACCGGCCAGGTAGGCTTCATCGCCATTCGCATAGCCTTGATGCGCGGCCAGTCGCCGCGCCATGACCGCAACCAAGAGGCTGTGGTACCAGAAATAACGCAGATCGAAGTCGTTGCCATTCTGGAAACGGCCGAACAATTCGGCAACGGATTGATTCAACGCCAAGCGCCTGACGATGCTGGTGCCCATCACTGCCAGACATTGATCAATATCTTGCAGACCTCGCTTGGGGCTGAAGAAAGGCGAATTGGCAGTTGCGACAAGTCGTGCCGAAACACTGGCATCTTTCGCCACGACGGCGGCAATCTCGGCCATACCGACATCTTCCCGGTCGCACAACGCCAGCAATTCCAGCAAAACCTGGGGCAACGACGGTAGCCGCGCCGAGATCAGTCGATCATATACAGCAGGGTATTCAGTCCGCATGGCTGGACAGACCTGGTTTCGTCAAAAGCACTTGGACTCATTAAAAATCAATATCGAACTTCGCATTACGGCAATAACTCGATGATCTTTAATTGTTTTGGCAATATTTTTGACTGGCGTCGCATGCACCCAAAAAACAACCAGATGCAAGGCGTGGATGCACTACAAATTGACTTTAGCAATTGTGCAATCTCGGCAAAGAATCCATCGTCGAGACGAATAGGTGTTTAACAGCAAACCCTGACCGGCTGGATAATGATGCCGCACCTGATGTTCACCGAGCGCGTCAGTCCGTTCGGCATGGAAGAATCCATTGCGCGCATTCAGCACAACTTCCAGAACACCGGCAACGGCTGGCCGCTCTCCGGCCTGCGCAACCCGGCCAGGGCGGTGCCGAGCGGCGGCGGTGGTGCTGATGCCGGCGCATCTGCCCATTGCAAGCGCTTTGGCCAGCAGCGGCATCGCCAGCAACCTCGCCAGTGCAGTCCGCCGCCCAAGCAGCAGCACACTGCATAGCTGACCACAGCAAGTTCGAGGCGCTAACAAGGCCCTCCGCCAGCGGCCCGGAAGTCACCAAAGCCGGTTTGTCCTGTCATACGGAAGCGGCAAAGCATGAGCAGAAAACCAAGCACTGGACCTGGGCGTTCATGAACCCGGAAACCAGGCAGCGACTCGGCAAGAAACATGTCATCAACAACTTCTGCACCGTCTGCCACGTCGGTTATGGCTGGAAGGACGAGAAATTCGACTTCGCCGCGCAGGAAAACGTCGATTAATGCAGAATCAATCATTCTGAGAGATACGACTGACAGCTCGACACCCACTTTGCCAATCAACAGCATGAATCCTTTGTCTGGCATGGATCACGACATCCTGCTTGAAACCATCGTCGCGATCACCGAACAGCGTGATCAGCAATCGCTCGAACTCAGTCTGCTGGCCTCGCTGCGAGAAATGCTGCAACCCTCCGCAAGCGGCTTTCTCGACCTGCAAACCAGGAGCAAACCGAACAAGACGCCATCCTTCACGCTGCAGGGATTTGTTGTGCCGGATACCGTTATCGCGGAGGCGATGACGTTGTCCGACTACGATTTCAATCAGATCGAATCAGACCCGCTGATTTACATGTTGTGCATGATGGGTTCAGGCAAAGGCAGTCTGCGTCGCGTGTTGATTGTCGGCCTGCCGAGCTGGAATGAAACCAGCGAACGCTTGCTGGTCGGCATGGTGCGGGTTTATCAGAACTTCATGAAACTGATGAGCGACAGTGAAAAAGACACGCTCACCGGCCTGGAGAACCGCCGCAAGCTGGAATCCTTTCTCGCCTCCCGCCTGACCGCCCGCCTGCATGCACGGCGGGAAACCGACAAGTCGGTCGTCGGGCCAGGGAATCATGAATATCTCGCCGTGCTCGACCTGGACAAGTTCAAGCGCATCAACGACACCTACGGCCATCTGATTGGCGACGAGGTGCTGCTCAGCTTCGCCAATATTCTGCGCAGTTCATTGCGCGACAACGACCGTTCCTTCCGATATGGCGGCGAGGAATTCATCGTTGTGCTGCAAGACGTCACTGCCGAACAGGCCGAAGCCGTGCTGGAAAGATTGCGCACCAATGTGGCGCAGCACAGTTTTCCACAAGTCGGCCAGGTCACCGTCAGCATCGGTTACACCATGCTCGACCGCCAGGATTTGCCAACCCAGGTCATCGAAGAAGCCGACAAGGCGCTTTATTACGCCAAGGAACACGGGCGCAACCAGATCCGTGAATACGCTGCGCTGCGCGACTTGGGCGTGGTGCAGGACACACACCAGAACGAAGGTTCGATCGAACTGTTCTGACCCCAAAAAGGGGAAGCACTCAGCTCATCAAAACAGAAACTGAAAACGCGTGCATCCGGCGTTGGAAACAACCTGCACGCTGCCACCGTGCGCCGTCACGATTGATTTCACAATCGCCAGACCGAGGCCGGCGCCGGCCTCTCCTTCGCGTTGACGCGCCGGATCAACCCGATAGAAGCGATCAAACAGGCGAGGCAGATGTTCAGGCGCGATATCCGCCCCCGGGTTCTCGACACTGACGCTCAGATGCCCCTGCACCGATGCGAGCCGGACCCAGACCGTATTGCCTGGCGTGGTATGGCGTATTGCATTCACCAACAGATTGCTCAATGCCCGCCGCAACATCAGGCGATCGCCGTGCAAAGGCGGCGCCTGCGCTTGGCGCAGGTCTTCCAGCGCCAGCGTGACACCACGTTCTTCTGCCCAGGCATCGAAATAATCGAACAGCGCCCGTGTCTCGCCGCTCAGGTCAATTTCGCCCTGCCCGGGTTGCAGCAAGCCATTGTCGGCCTGGGCGAGAAACAACATGTCGGCAATCATCTGCGCCATGCGTTCGTATTCCTCCAGGCTGGAATAGAGGATTTCACGATATTGCTCACCGCCTGCATCGCCCTCGCGGGCGCCGTTCAGCGCCACCTGGGTCTGGGTCATCAGATTGCTGATCGGCGTGCGCAACTCATGCGCGATGTCGGAAGAGAACTCGTTGAGGCGCCGGAAACTGTCCTCCAGCCGTGCCAGCATCGCATTGAATGCCGCCACCAGGGTCTCGATCTCGGCCGGCACCTGGCTTTCCGGCAGTCGTTCGCTGAGGCGACTGGCCTCGATCTGCGCCGCCATCGCCACCACCCGACGCAGCGGGCGCAGGCCGGCGCGGGTGGCGATCCAGCCCAGACCCGCAGTCAGCAATGCGGCCAGCGCGGTCAGCATGGCCAGCGTGCGACGAAATTCGCGCATGAATGCTTCGTGATGGCTGATGTCTTGTGCAATAGCGATGCTGAAGGGTGGCGCATGCGCCGTTTTCAAACCGACCAGAACACCCCGATAGGCATGCCGAGCGTCGTCCCAGGCCAGCCATTGCAGCGTATCGCCGGCACGCTGTTGCGGGAACCGAACGCTGCCGGAAGTAAACCAGACGCTGCCATCCGCAGCGAAAACCGTGACCTGCAGATGATGATGCCCGACCAGCGCATTTTCCAGTTGCGCCGGCACCGCAGCCAGCGCGGCGGCGGTGGGCGCGCTGTCGATCAGGTTGCGCACCAGACTCAACTTGCCCTCGATCTCATGCCGATCCATCTCGATGAAGTGATTCTCCACCGCGCTGGCGGCGAACAGCAGCGACAAGCGTGCAGTCAACGAAAGCGCGTTCAGGTTCAGATTCGAACTCAAGTTCAAATTCATGCGGGTTGCGCTGCCGGCGCTTCCAGCCGATACCCCATGCCGCGCACGGTCTGGATCAACTTCGGCTCGAAACCGTCATCGACCTTGGCGCGCAGGCGGCGCACCGCCACCTCGACCACATTGGTATCGCTGTCGAAGTTCATGTCCCACACCTGGGAAGCAATTCCTTGGCGGTCAGGTCGATTCGTTTACCGGCGCGCAAGGCGCGACGGCTGAGCAGATCGAGTTCCAGATCGGCCACCTTCAACAGGGTCGGCTCGATACTGCTCTTGCCGCGCCGCAGCAGGCTGCGCACCCGCGCCAGCAGTTCAATGAATGCGAACGGTTTGACCAGATAATCGTCGGCGCCGAGTTCGAGCCCCTTGACCCGGTCGGCGACCTGATCACGCGCGGTGAGAAACAGCACCGGCATGCTCATGCCGGCGCGCCGCACGCCTTCCAGTACTTGCCAGCCATCCAGGCCGGGCAGCATGACATCGAGGATCAGCAGGTCATAAGCCTGCTTGCCCGCCTCAATGTTGCAGGCCAGATGCAGCCCATCCCAACCGTCGCGCGCCAGGTCGACGACCATGCCGGCTTCGGTCAGGCCTTGCTTCAGGTAATCGCCCGTTTTGGGCTCGTCTTCGACGATCAGTATTTTCATTACAGATTTGTAATCCTGCGGTCAGGCTTGCGTTGGCATGCAGACCGCAGGATGGCAGGCATGAAACCCGGATACAAGTCACGCTGCCTGCTCGTCTGTGCCTGCATGGGTGCGTTGTTCAGCCTGCCGGCCCAGGCCAATGTGCTGGCAGATGCGCTGGAACACGCCTGGGCAAGGCATCCGCAAGCCAACGCACTCGAAGCCCGCACCGGCGAGGCCGCCGCACGCGCCGAAATTGCGCGTGGTCTGACGCCCGGCCCGGCCGCGCTTTCGCTGGGCCTGCTGGATGACCGGATCGGCAGCCGGCACGGCAAACAGGAATGGGAAGTCGAGCTGGCAACGCCACTCTGGCTGCCCGGACAGAAGGCCGCGCTGGCCGGCGAAGCGGCGCGATTGGCGGAACAGGTCGAGGCAAAACGCGCCGCGTTGCGACTGGAACTGGCCGGCGAATTGCGCGCCGCTGCCTGGGCTTTGACCACACTGGAGAGTGATGTGCTGCGCCGCTATCGCACCGGCGATCTGGCCCGGATCGATGCGAATCTGGCGCGCAATGAAACCTTGTCGGCCCAGACCGACAGTCTGCAAGCCGATGCGGCCTTGCGCCAGGCGGAAGGCGTCTGGCGCAATCTGACCGGCATGGCGGCGCCAGCCCGGATCGAGGCGGAGGCGCTGCCCAAGCTAGGCTATCCACCCGAACCCTCCGCCAAGGATGCGTCGATCGACGCTTCTTTGCTCCAGCATCCCGAGTTGGCTGCTGCGCTGAATGCGGAACAGATCGCCCAGGCCCGCCTCAACCTGGCCCGAACAACGCGCCGCGATGCGCCCGAAATCGGCCTGCGCCTGCAGCGTGAACGCAGCGATAGCAGCGCAGCCTTCGGCCATGCCATCGGCATCCAGTTGACCCTGCCGTTTTCCTCCGGCCCGCGTCTGCGCCACGAAACTGCCGCCGCCCGAGCCAACCTGCTGCAGGCCACGGCGGAACAGGCCTTGACCCGGCAACGCCTCGATCTTGGCGTGGCGCAGGCGCGCCGTGAACTGGCATTGATCGAGCAACAAGGAGATATAGCCGGCATCCAGCGCGAACTCACCGCCGACACGCTGGCGCTGGCTGAAACCGCTTTCCGTCTCGGGGAATCCGATCTGGCCGGCTTGCTGCGTGCGCGCGCCGCCGCCTTCGAGGCAGAAGCCCGGCTCAGCCGCCAGAAAGCCGCACGCGGCCAGGCAATTTCGCAACTCAAGCAAGCACTCGGACAGATGCCATGATTTCTCGCGTATTTACCCTGGCCTGGCTGGCCCTGCCGCTGGCTTTGTTGCTGACCTCATCAGCCTGGTCGCACGGTGGTGAAGAACACAGCCATGCCGACGACGCTCCGCCCGCCGCCGCTTCGATGCCCTCTCCGCAGCCCCGCGCCAGCGCGCAAAGCGAGGAATTCGAACTGGTTGCGGTGCTGGCTGAACAAACACTGACGCTCTATCTGGATCAATACGCCAGCAATGCGCCGGTGGTCGATGCCCGGATTGAACTCGAAAGCGGTGCTTTCAAAGCCGTCGCCAAACAGATCGAACCCGGCGTCTATCGCTTGTCCGGCAAAGCCTTTGCGAAACCCGGAAAGTACCCGCTGCTGTTCTCGCTGCAGACCGCCGATTCCGCTGACCTGCTGTCCGCGACGCTGGAAGTCGCTCAACCGGCAGCCGAAGCGGCCAACCCCGATAGCAAAGCGCCAGATCAGCGCATCGTCTGGGGTGCTGCGTCGTTACTACTGCTGGCCGGAATCGGCTTCGTTCTGCTGCGGAGGCGAAAATGAACCATGTAGGTTGCGCTCGCTGGGAACACCCCGGATTCGTAAGCCCGGTAGGATGGGCCAAGCGCAGCGGGCCCATCACTCGGCAGGTTGATGGGCCCGCTGCGCTTGGCCCATCCTACCTCTTGGCTTTTTGGGGCAATGGGCAATCCCGGATAAACCTGACCGGATCAATAGCAACTTGCTTGTTGTTGTTGTTTGCATTGTTGTC
>JAIFLB010000202.1:12619-15234 GCA_020049245.1 Betaproteobacteria bacterium
AACAGCCCGCAGCGACTTGCCGATGGCAGCCTGTTCATCCCGAAACCGGTACAGCGCAAGTTGGGTCTTCGCACCCAGATCGCGCAAACGACAGCGCTGGCGAGCAGTTTCGTCCTGAATGGCAAAGTGATTGCCGATCCGAATGCCAGCGGCCGCGTCCAGGCGATTCAGCCGGGCCGCATCGAAGCCGGGCCGAAGGGATTACCAATGTTGGGCCAACAAGTTGCCAAAGGCGAAGTGCTGGCCTGGCTGCGACCGGTGGCCAGCAGCCAGGAACGCGGCGACCAGCAAGCGCTGCTGGCCGATCTCGATGCGCAGACCGCGATTGCCGAGCGCCGGGTGCGCCGGCTCGATCAGCTTGAAGGTGCACTGCCGCAGAAGGACATCGAAGCCGCACGCCTGGAGCTGGTTGCGCTGCAGCAGCGGCGCGCCGCCATCGGCGCCCGCCTGGCTGGCGCGGAACCGTTGCGGGCGCCGGTATCCGGCGTGATCAGCTCAGCCCATGCGGTTGCCGGCCAGGTGGTTGATGCGCGCGAAGTGGTGTTCGAGGTGATCAACCCGAGCCGGCTGATGGTTGAAGCGCAGTCATTCGAGACCACCCCGACCGGACACCTGAGCCAGGCCAGCGCCCAATTCGCCGGCGGCAGCGTGCCTTTGCGCTACCTCGGCGCCGCACCGCAGTTGAACCAGCAAGCGATGACCCTGCTGTTCCGCGTTGAACGTCCGAGCACTGCCATCGAGAATCACCCCTTATCCGTTGGGCAACCGGTTTCGGTCATTGCCACCACCGCGCAGCGCAGCGATGGCGTGGCGGTTCCGCTCGGCGCATTGGTCAAGAACGCCGCCGGCGAAAACGTGGTCTGGCTGCATACCGGCGCCGAACGCTTTACAGCGCGCACGGTGAATTGGTCGGTGCTGGATGGCGAGCGGGTGGCGGTCAGCAACGGCCTGCACGATGGCGATCGCATCGTCATCCAGGGCGCCAGCCTGTTGGCGCAGATGCGCTGAACCGGAAGCACCCGGCATGTTCGAACACATCATCCACGCCAGCCTGCGCCAACGCCTGATCGTCCTCGGCCTGGCGCTGGGTCTGGTGGTGTATGGCCTGATCAGCATGCGGCAAATGCCGGTCGACGTTTTCCCCGACCTCAACAAGCCGACCGTCACCTTGATGACCGAAGCCGGCGGCATGGCGCCGGAGGAAGTCGAGCAGTTGGTCAGGGGGTGACCCGGGTGCGTTCGGTTTCCGGTGTCGGCCTGTCCATCGTCTATGTCGAATTCGACTGGGGCAGCGATATCTGGCGCAACCGGCAGCAGATCACCGAGCGCCTGAATCTGGTGCGCGAACAGATGCCGCCCGGTATCACCCCACAACTCGGGCCGATCTCGTCGATCATGGGCGAAATTCTGCTGCTGGCGCTGCCGGTCAGCGCCGGCGCCGACCCGATGGCGGTGCGCGAATATGCCGACTGGGTGATGCGACCGCGCCTGCTGACCATTCCGGGCATCAGCCAGGTGATTCCAATCGGCGGCGAAGTCCGGCAATACCGGGTGGAACCCAACCTGGCTCAACTGCACAGCCTGGGCATCGAGCGCGAAGCGCTGGAAGCGGCGCTGCGCGATTTCGGCGCCAACACCAGCGGCGGCTTCCTGCAGGCCGGCGGGCGGGAATACCTGATCCGCCAGATTGGCCGCACGGCACGCATCGAAGATTTGCGGAATCTGGTGGTCGCGGTGAAAGCCGGTCAACCCATTCCATTGCAGCAGGTTGCCACGGTCAGCCTGGCCGCCGCCGTCAAGCGCGGCGATGCCGGATATGCCGGTCGGCCGGCGGTCATTCTTTCGGTGCAGAAACAACCCGGCAGCGACAGCGTGGCACTCACCCGCGCCGTCGAGCGCGCTTTGACCGAACTCAACCGGAACCGGCCGGCCGGCATCGATCCGCCCGAGTTCCTGTTCAAGCAGGCGGATTTCATTGAGGCTTCGGTGACCAATGTCGAACATGCGCTGCGCGATGGCGCGATTCTGGTCGCCGTAGTGCTGTTCCTGTTCCTGCTCAATGTGCGCACCACGTTGATCTCGCTGCTGGCGATTCCGCTTTCGCTGCTGGTCACCGTGCTGGTGTTCCGCTATTTCAATCTTTCGATCAACACCATGACCCTGGGTGGCCTGGCGATTGCCATTGGCGAACTGGTGGATGACGCCGTTGTCGGGGTGGAGAACGTGCTGCGCCGCCTGAAGGCGAACCAAACCACCGCTGCCGTCAGCGAGACGCCCGTAGGAGACTCCGCTTGCGCCCCGACCCTGACCTCCAGGCCGGCGACTGAAGTCATCGCTGCCGCGACGCTGGAAGTGCGTTCCGCCATCGTCTATGCCACCCTGATCATCGTGCTGGTGTTCGTGCCGCTGTTCGCCCTGCCCGGCATCGAGGGCCGGTTGTTCACGCCGCTCGGCATCGCCTACATCGTCTCCATCCTGGCCAGCATGATCGTCTCGATGACCGTCACGCCGGTGCTGGCGTATTACCTGCTGCAAGGCAAACACACGCGTCTGCTCGACCACGGCGATTCCCCGCTGGTGCGCTGGCTGAAGGCCTGGGACACGCGTCTGCTGGC
>JAIFLB010000212.1:0-1325 GCA_020049245.1 Betaproteobacteria bacterium
GCCGACGAAGCCGAGCGGCAAAAAAATCTGTCCCTTTTCAAGGCCTGGGTGGGTGAAGGCGGCTGGTTCCTTGGCAAGTTCAAGGATTTGGACAAGCCCACATTGATGAAGATGAAAGTGGCCGAGTAAATCGCCGGGGATCACGCCACTCTGCAGGAGGCTCCGCTCGCGGGCCGATCCCAAGATGATCGCGTCGCAAGCGCACGCGCCTGCGACGCGGCCAACTGCCGGATTCAGGTTGCAAGGGTTGCGCGATATTCGGCAGATATCCTGCAGCTAAGTGGCTGGCCACCCGCTCGTCGCCGCTCGATTCGGCCTGGATGCGCTTCGCGCGGAGTTGGGCAATGTAAGTTCCGTCCGCACGCTGGTCAGCGCAAGAACCTGCGCAACCACTTCAGGCAACATCGATGAGCTTTCGTTTGCGGCGTTTCCACGCCAAAGTGGTTCTGATCCTCCAACCCAGCATGATCAGGCCATAAGTCAGACTGCCGGCAACCACCGCGAACAGACTCAATCCGACCAACAACGGACGGCCAAGCGCCAGCATGCCGGCCCAGGCTTGCTGCCACCAACTGGTATCGGGCTCAACGGCGGTTTCCGGCGGCGCGGAAAAGTCAGGCGTGTCAGCATCGACCTCCCCCAGCAGCATCGCGCCAACTTGATGCGCCAGCACATAGATCGGCGCGAAGGTGACCGGGTTGGTCACCAAGGTGCTGCCAATGGCGACCGGCACATTGGCGCGCAGCAACACGGCGGTTCCGGCGGCAAAGGGAATCTGCGCGATCGGGATCAGCAGGCCAAAGAAGACACCGAGGCCGACGCCGACCGCCACCCCGCGCCGGCTGAAATGCCACAGGCGCGGATGCAGCAGATGCGGCCCCAGCCAGCGCAACCAGCGGTTTTCATGAATATGTTCACGGGTGGGGAGGAGTCGACGCAGTCGAGGATGCATGGGGTGGTGAAAAGGAGTGGTTAGATTCGGTAAATGCCGCAGGCCCAGAACGTGGCAACCGCTGGGGCGGCGGCTTCGGCCGGTGCAAACGCCGGATACGATTCGCTAGCAAAAGCCATGCAGTATCCAATAAGGTACAACGTGAACCAACCCGGCCACACACGCTCAATGCTGCGACTTGCCGAACGCACGCCGGTTCCGGACCGAGGTGCTGCGTCTGGCTGGCCACAGTGCTTAAACGCAGCGCTTAATATTCACCCGATTACGAATGGCACTGACTTAAACCTTGAAACAGCAGTTGACCGCTCCTTAGCCCTTGTGAGGCCTCATGCAGACTGAAGTCATCCGCTTCGATAACGCTCACCATTTGGGT
>JAIFLB010000212.1:1342-5874 GCA_020049245.1 Betaproteobacteria bacterium
AAAATGACTGCAACCACCGCACTCGTCATTCCCGCGCATGCGGGAATCCAGGCAAGTAAAGACACAGGATTCCCATATGCGCGGCAATGACGCTGGTGAGCTGGTCGATGGACATTTCGCGGCCGGTGATGGAACAGTTTCCGTATGCCTGGGGCGTCTTCATCGTGTTCACATCGTGTTCATCCTGATCGTCACCTTCACCCTGCTGCTGCGTTCACGCGAATGAGCGCGGCGCGCCTGCACGACTCCCGCCTGGTGCGACTGTTCTGCGTCGGCGCCGGCGTCGTCGCGCTGGCGCTCGGCGTGGTCGGCATCGTCGTGCCGGTGCTGCCAACGACGCCGTTCGTGTTGCTGGCGGCGGCCTGTTTTGCACGCAGTTCAGTACGTCTGCATGACGCCATGCTGGCGCATCGCATTGCCGGGCCGATCATCCACGAATGGCAGACGCATCGCGCCATGCCGCGCAAGGTCAAGCGTGTCGCCTATGGTTTGATGCTGCTATCTTTCGGCAGCTCGATGTTGTTGATGCCGTCGAACTGGCATCGATTGTTGCTGGCCGTGGTTGGCCTGGTGCTGCTGCTTTTCCTTTGGCGCGTGCCGGTGCGTGAGATCGCGGCGGAGGCGCCAGATTCCCTTTTCAATTAATCCAATAACCTGATGCCGCTCAACTTAGCCCAACCCGAATACCCCACCGGCTGGACGCTGATCTTTCTCGCTTGGCTGGTCGCCAGCATCGCCACGCTGGGTGCGCTGTTTCTCGGTGAAATCATGGGCTACACACCCTGCGTGCTGTGCTGGTATCAGCGCATTGCCATGTTCCCGCTGGTGCTGATCATGGCCGCCGGGCTATTTCCGTTCGACCCGCGCGTCGTCCGTTACGCGTTACCACTGGCGCTGGTCGGCTGGGTGTTGGCGATGTTTCACTGGGGCGTCGCCAGTGGCCTGATTCCGGAATCCATCACCCCGTGCAGCCAGGGCGTGCCGTGCTCGGTGGAACAGATCGTCTGGTTCGGCTTCCTGACTTTGCCGATGCTTTCCGTGCTGGCCTTTTCTTTGATCATTGCACTTTTACTCATCACTCACTTCAAGGCATCCAAATGAAGAAAACCCTGTTCATCACTGCCGGCATTCTCCTGCTGCTGGTTTTTGTCGCCGGCGCGCTTTACTTCAACGCTGAAAAGGCCGACCAGGCCGGGCAGCTGATCGAGCAGAACCAGACCGGACTGGTGCGCGATTATTCGCCGCAACTCGGTCCCACCGCCGCCAAGGTACGCATCGTCGAATTCCTCGATCCGGCCTGCGGCACCTGCAAACGTTTTTATCCTTTCGTCAAAGACATCTTGACCACGCACCCGGAGCAGACGCACCTGACGCTGCGCTATGCGCCTTTCCACGAGAATTCCGATCAGGTCGTGGCAATCCTTTATGCCGCCGACAAACAGGGCAAGCACTGGGAAGTTCTGGAAGCTCTGCTGGCATCGCAGGACGACTGGGTGGCCAATCATGTTGTGCAGCCGGAACGGGTCTGGCCGCATCTTGCCGGGCTGGGCCTCGACCTGGAACAGCTCAAGGCCGACATGGCATCGCCGGCCATTACCCAGCAGATCTCGCAGGATATGGCCGATGTGCAAACGCTGAAGATCAGCAAGACACCGGAGTTTTTGGTCAATGGCAAACCACTGCCGAGTTTTGGTTTTGACCAGTTGAAGGGATTGATCGACTCAGAGCTGGCCAGCGAATACCGCTGACGCCGCTGCTTGCTAAACGGCAAGCCACATCTCACCGGCGTGAGTGCGGGGCGCTTAACCGAACCAGCTTGCCGACGCGCCTTGGTCTTTGGCTACGCGTTTTCCCGCCCGCCAATTCCGTTGGATTGGCGGGCAACTGTGCAGATCGAGAGGGGACAGGCAGAATGCAGCCACCTCAACACCCGAGCCGCATGCCCAAATGGTCAAGGGCGGCTTTGTCATGGATTTAGCGTTACTGCTGTTTTTGATTCTCCTGAATGGCGTTTTCGCCATGTCCGAAATTGCCGTGATCTCCTCCCGCAAGTCGCGACTGCAACGACTCGCGGAAGATGGCAGCCCCGGTGCCCATTCCGCCCTGGCGCTGCATAACGAACCTTCCACTTTTCTGTCCACGATTCAGGTGGGCATCACTTCGGTAGGCATTCTCAGCGGCGCCATCGGCGCGCAGTTCCCGTTGATCGAGCCCTACGCCAGGGCTTTTGCCTTGACCGTGGTGGTGATTGGCCTGACCTATTTCTCGGTCGTTGTCGGAGAACTGGTGCCGAAGCGCCTCGGATTGCTTGCCCCGGAAGGCATCGCATCGCTGATTGCGCGTCCGATGAACATGCTGTCGCGTTTTTCCAAGCCGGTCGTCTGGCTGTTGTCGACTTCATCCAGCCTGCTGTTGCGTCTGATGGGCGCCCGGCGCAAGGAAGAACCGCCGGTCACCGACGACGAGATCAACGTGCTGATGGGTCAGGGCGCCGAAGCAGGCGTATTCCATGAAAGCGAACAGGAAATCGTGTCCAACGTACTGCGTCTGGACGATCAGCGCATCGGCGCGATCATGACGCATCGTTCGGATATCTATCTGGTCGACCTGGACGAGCCGGAAGAGCTCATCCGCAGCCAGATTGCCGATAGCCCGTTTGA
Source organism: Betaproteobacteria bacterium (assembly GCA_020049245.1). Lineage (GTDB taxonomy): Bacteria > Pseudomonadota > Gammaproteobacteria > Burkholderiales > Thiobacillaceae > PFJX01. The sequence goes on from JAIFLB010000212.1 coordinate 4,003, forward strand.
ACGCATCGTCATCTGCCGCGACGGACTGGAGCATGTGATCGGCATTCTGCGAACTTCTGATCTATTGAAGGCCGCTTTGGCCGGCGCGCCGCTCAACGTCGAGGAACACCTGCGCGCACCGCTCTATGTGCCGGACAGCGTCTCCACCACGCAATTGCTGGAGAGTTTTCGCCAGGCGCGCATGCAGTTCGCACTGATCGTCGATGAGTACGGCGAACTCGAAGGTCTGGTCACGCTCACCGATGTGATGACCGCCATCGTGGGCGAACTGCCCTCCTTCGATTCGCCCGAGGACCAGGACGTGGTCGAACGCGAAGATGGCTCATATCTGGTGGACGGCAGCGTCACCATCGAGCGACTGAAAACTGCGCTTGAAATCGAGGATGAATTGCCCGGCGAAGCGGATAACGCCTTCAACACGCTGGGTGGATTTGTGATGCACATGCTGGGGCGGATTCCGGCGGTTAGCGATCACTTCGACAGCACCGGCATGCGTTTCGAAGTGATGGACATGGACAGAAACCGGGTCGACAAAGTGCTGATCGCGCGCCTTGCGCCAACCTCGGACACACCAGCAGCGGGGTAATACAACGCCTCGTGTTGGCACCTCAATTTGGTGAACCTATTCAGGAACGCGTTCTCCATCTTCCGCCATGACCATACTGTTTGCGGTACTCACCCCCTTTCTCGGCGCCGCGCTGGTTGCCTGGATCAGCCGTATGGGCCGTTCCGCCGCCGCCTGGATGGCTGGACTGGTCGGCATCGGCGCAACGGCTTTGCTGGCCAGCATCGTTGCACCGGTCCTGGCCGGGCAAACACTGATCGAGAATATTGAATGGCTGCCGCAAGTCGGCCTCAATCTCGCTTTCCGCCTTGATGGCCTCGGCCTGTTGTTTGCCGGGCTGATCCTGGGAATTGGCCTGCTGGTCATCCTTTATGCCCGCTATTACCTGTCCGAACGCGACAGCCTGGGGCGGCTGTATGCCTATCTGCTGCTGTTCATGGGTTCGATGCTGGGCGTGGTGCTGTCGGAAAACCTGATCCAGCTGCTGATTTTCTGGGAGCTGACCAGCCTCAGTTCCTTCCTGCTGATCGGCTACTGGAAAGAACGCGAGGAAGCGCGCCAGGGCGCGCGCATGGCGTTGGCGATCACTGGCGCCGGCGGTCTGGCCTTGCTCGGCGGTATTCTGCTGCTGGGCGAGATCACCGGCAGTTACGAGCTGACCGTGATTCTGGCGTCCGGCGATCTGATCCGCGCGCATCCGCTGTACCTGCCGACGTTGATCCTGGTCTTGCTCGGCGCATTCACCAAGTCGGCACAGTTCCCGTTCCATTTCTGGCTGCCGCACGCGATGGCGGCACCGACGCCGGTGTCGGCGTATCTGCATTCGGCGACCATGGTGAAAGCCGGCGTTTTCCTGCTGGCGCGGCTGTTTCCGGCGTTGTCGGGTACCTGGGAATGGTCGCATCTGGTCGGCGGCATCGGCCTGATCACCTTGTTGACTGGCGCCTTCATCGCACTGTTCAAGCACGACCTGAAAGGCCTGCTGGCCTATTCGACGATCAGCCATCTCGGCCTGATCACCACGCTGTTCGGCATCGGCACGCCGCTGGCGGCGGTGGCCGGGGTGTTCCACATCATCAACCATGCCATCTTCAAGGCGTCGTTGTTCATGGCCGCCGGCATCATCGACCACGAAACCGGCACGCGCGACATGCGCCGCATCAACGGCCTGTGGAAATTCATGCCCTACACCGCGACACTGGCCATGGTGGCGGCGGCGGCGATGGCCGGTGTGCCGCTGCTGAACGGCTTTCTGTCGAAGGAAATGTTCTTCGCCGAGGCGGCCAGCATGGCGACGATGATGCAAT
>JAIFLB010000109.1 GCA_020049245.1 Betaproteobacteria bacterium
CGTGGATTTTTGCAGAAACATATCACGGGATTATGAAACGGTAGGGTGGCGCCAATTTTGGCGGTGAGGCGTTTCAAGGCGGGAAAGGATTCCCGCCCTACTTCGGCTACTCCCCCGTAGGTCGGCATTCCCCGCAAGGGGGACGCCGGATTCGTAAGCGCTGAAGCGCCAACGACTCCGCTGTCCCATGCCGACAATCCTCCTCGCGGCGGGGGTTCGCCGCCTGTCGATGCAAAGGCAGTTTGAGGTTGAACCGACGGCAAAGGATTGCCGCCCTACTTTGTCAGTTCGGCCATTGCCGCGTGCAACGGCATCGCCTGTATATCTTCAGACAGGCGGTACGTTTCTTCGCCGGGATAAATAACGAGTTTTCTGGCCGGGTTCAAATCCAGGCAGGCGCTGTGGAAACCCTTTTCGACCTTGGGACTGAGGCTGCGTTTGATTTCGATAGCCCAGAGTGTGTTGTCTGGCCAACTCAGCAGCAGGTCGATTTCCGCGCCGCCGCTGCTGCGATAGAAGTGCCCTTGCACGCCTTCCGGCGCGCGGTTGAGCAGGTTTTCCAGCACGAATCCTTCCCAGCTCGGCCCGACGATCGGGTGCGCCAGCAGGGTTTCCTTGTCTGGAATACTCAGCAACGCATGCAGCAGTCCGGTATCGCGCACATAGACTTTCGGCGATTTGACCAGCCGTTTGCCCAGGTTGGCATGCCATGGAGTCAAACGCCTGACCAGCAGGAGGTCGACCAGCAGATCAAGATAAGAGGCGGCGGTTTTGCCATCGACGCCCAGGTTTCTGGCGAATTGCGCCGTGTTGAGTATCCCGCCCTGATGGTGCGCCAACATGCCCCAGAACCGGCGCAGGGTTTCCGCCGCGATGCGGGGGCCAAACTGCGGGATGTCACGTTCCAGGTAGGTCCGGATGAAGTCCTGCCGCCAGCGCAAACTGCGCGCGGATGAGGCCGCCAGCAAACTTTCGGGAAACCCGCCGCGCAACCAGAGTTCATCCGGCGGCAGAGGGGAAACCTCGTGAAGGTTGAAGGGTGCCAGTTCAAGATAGGCAATGCGCCCGGCCAGCGTTTCACCAGACTGCTTCAACAAATCCAGCGCGGCTGATCCGAGCAGCAGGTATTGCCCGTTTGAACGCCCATCACGCCGATTGCGGTCGATGAGTCCACGCAAGATCGGGAATAAACCGGGCGCGCGATGCACTTCATCAAGGATGACCAGCTTGTCCAGATGATCCGTCAGATAAAGCTCAGCTTGCGCGAGTTTGGCTTGATCGCGCTCCGACTCGAGATCCAGATAGATGTAGCTGCGCCCGGTCGCTTTGGCGGCTTCAAGTGCCAACGTGGTTTTGCCCACCTGGCGCGGGCCGATGATTGCCGTGGCTGCGGAATACGCCAACGTTTCCAGCAGCCGGGGAGTGAGATCACGCTCTAACATGGTTGCAATTATGGAAACAAATTCCACAATTGCAATGTTAATTTCATGATTAGCGTGATGTGTTCGTAGGTCGGCATCCCAATGCCGACGATCCTTCTCACAGCGGGGATTCGCCGCCTATTGGAGGTTGTTCGCCGCCGCTGTCTGACTTTGCGCTTGCACTTTCTTCAGCCAAGCCAGGTAGTTGGGCACCAGCATGCCGCCGGCCATGCTGCCGTAGCGGCCAGTGCGATCCGGCGCGGCCATGACGAAGGCGGCAACGCCCATGATTCGCCAACCGCCGGCGTGGTAGACGAAGACCGGCGCGCCTGAGTCGCCGCCGGCAAAGGTGGCTTCCAGGCCGTCGCCCCAGGCGCCTTGTGGGCCATCACGCTGTTTCGGATCGGCGGGGACATCGAAGTCGAACAAAAAAACATCCAGGCGCCCCATGCCACCCGGCTTTCCGGTCAACGCCTTGACCCGGTTGTAGCCGATGCGCTTGGCGCTTGGGCTGGAGGCGATCACCGGCCCCTGGACGCCATCGCCGCCGCCGCCATAACCGACAAAGACAATTTGTGCGTTTTGCAGATCCAGCCCGCTATACGGCTGATACACCGGTGTGCCGGCCGGCGCCGGGTGGCGCAGTTCGATGATCGCCAGATCGTCGTGCCAGATGCCGCCGCGCACGGTACCGCGATAGTCGGGATGGATATGGATGGCGCGCGCTGGTATCGGTGGCGCGGCATCGCCCCGATTCAAACGAAAAGCCACCTGCTCAAGCGGCCTGCCGGCGACCACATGCGCGGCAGTGAGGACATGGCGTGGCCCGATCAGCGCGCCGCTGAAGTGGCCGTTTCCGGTCTCCACCGCGCCAACTCCCGCCCAGGGCGAATCGACGGTGTTGGGGTCAACTCCGGCACCGCCAACTACCGCCGCGCACAAGGGTGAAAGGAGGCTCAGCGCAAGGGCTAATGCGGCTGCTAGCAGACGACGACACACCTCGCACCGCAAGCGGATGCTGCTACCAGGCTCGGCCGGGTGTAATACGTATTTCATAAGTTTTGATTTCGCTTGATTGACCAATTCAAATCCGCCGATTGAACAATCACGTTTAATTGGTGTCGGATCAATAGTCTGCCACGCCTTTGTGGCTGTCTCGGAGACGGTATGAGTTATCAACATACGATTTCTACGATTCCAGGCACCGTTGAAGGCAAGCAATCGGGCTGTAAGAATTTCCTAATATAATGTGACGTCCTTCATATTGTCTTAGACAGCAAGCCCTCGCATGCCCCACAGCAACACCACTTCGCTCAATCTGCTGAACAATACGACCTCGCTTGCCAGCTTTATCAAGGCAATCTGGGATCCGTTTTGCGCGGTTTTGGTGGTGCTGCTGCTGACCGTGTTTTTTGGCGAAGACATCAATACCCCCGAGATTCTGCTGGTCGTGGTGCTGTTCACCATGCTCTACCCGGGCAACATTCCGATACCTCGAAGCGGGCTTGGCGCGCTGCGGGAAATCGCCGTGCAGTGGCTGCCCGCCGTGGCTGTGTTATTCCTGCTCGGATTCAGCACCCATAGCCTGGATTTATTTCCGCCCAATTTGATACTGGCCTGGATTCTGACGGTGCCGGCGGTGTGGTTTGTGTCGCATCTGCTGTTGCCGGTTCTGGCGCCGAGTTTGTTCGCGATGGATGGCATTCGCTCCGCCGTGATCATCGGCGCCAACGATATCGGACGCCGTCTGGCTGACCAGTTTGTCTCGAAAAAGCACTTGGCGGTCGAGTTCAAGGGGTTCTTCGATGATCGCAGCCAGGAACGCCTGGGCGAGCTGGTCCACGGCAAAATGCTCGGCCGCATCGAAGGGGTGGCTGAATACATCCGGCAAGCGCATATCGACGCCATCTTCATCGCCCTGCCGATGGCTTCTCAGCCCAGAATTCTGAAGCTGCTCGATGATCTGAAAGATTCGACCATGTCGATCTATTTCGTGCCGGACATCTTCATTACCGATCTGATCCAGGCGCGTGTTGATGAAATTGGCGACATGCCGGTGGTGGCGGTGCGGGATACGCCGTTCAAAGGACTCAACGGCGTGGCGAAGCGCCTCAGCGATATCGTCATCGCCAGCCTGATCCTGGTCATGATCACCCCGATCATGCTGGCGGTGGCGTTGGCGGTGCGCGTTACCTCACCGGGCCCGATCCTGTTCAAGCAGCGCCGCTACGGCCTCGATGGCAAGGACATCATCGTCTACAAATTCCGCTCGATGACGGTCTGCGAGGATGGCGACCAAGTTGTCCAGGCCAAGCGCAACGACCAACGCTTCACCCCCATCGGCGCCTTTTTGCGCCGCACCTCACTCGACGAATTGCCGCAGTTCATCAACGTGCTGCAGGGCCGCATGAGCGTGGTCGGGCCGCGTCCGCATGCGGTGGCGCACAACGAGCTGTACCGCAAGGTGATCAAGGGTTACATGGTGCGGCACAAGGTCAAGCCGGGCATTACCGGCCTGGCCCAGGTGAACGGTTATCGCGGCGAAACCGACACCGTCGAAAAGATGCAGAAGCGCATCGAATACGACCTGGAATACCTGCGCAAATGGTCGCTGCATCTGGATCTTGAAATCATCCTGCGTACCGTCGGCCTGGTTATCAGGGACCGGAAAGCCTATTAAAGACTAAAAGGCAGGCGAATCGAAAGCGGGTTGATATTTTCGCGCTTCCCGACACCCAGTTACTTTGCCTCAACCTTGGTTTCTGTTTTAGTTTCGAGCTTAACCTCAGGCTTGGCTTCAACCGACTTCGGCAGCATTGCCTCCAGTTTCGCCGCCGGCAAGGCGCCATCGAGTCGGCGGCCATCAGCCAACACGATCGCGGGCGTGCCCGCAATGCCCAGTTCACTGGTCAGGCTGGCGATCGCATCGATCGGGGTATCACACACCTTGCCGCCTTCGGGCTTCTTGCCTTCCAGCATGTATGCGCTCCAGGCCTTGGCGCGATCTTCCGAACACCAGATGTCTTTGGAAATACCCGTTGCATTCGGGTGCAGCTCCGCTATTGGCATGAGGAACAGGTAGACGGTCAGGTTGTCGATTTTGGCCAGTTCCTGTTCCAGTTTCTTGCAGAAGGGGCAATCCGGATCGGAAAACACAGCAATCTTTCGCTCGCCGTTGCCCTTCACCAGAGCGATAGCCTTGTCGAACGGCAGGCTATCGAATTTCACTGTCGACAACGCCTGCATGCGTTGCTGAGTGAGGTTGACACGGGTCTTGGTATCCACCAGCGACCCCACCAGGAGGTGGTCACCCTTTTCATCGGCATAAACCATTTGGCCGCCCAAATAAATTTCATACAAGCCAGGAATGGCTGTCGCGGTCACCGATTTGATCGGCATTTTTGGATAACGCTCGGCAAAAGCTTGGCGGATTGCGGCTTCATCCGCCCGGAGTGAGAGGGAAGTTAGCGAGAGCAAAGCGAGCAACAGAATGGATAGACGTTTCATAACGATCCTCAAATTAACAGTCGACACGATACAAGTTGGGTGCGGGACAACCCATAAAACGGATGACCCACGTTTTAGCAGAGCTTTATCTCAAGCAGAAGCGTCCAGGATTTCAGCAGTTATCCTGTTTGGGCCGAATGATCACCAGCCGCAATCCCTCTGCCACAGCTTGTCCTCGCGTCCGCACCTTGAGTTTCACCCGGATGTTTTGCACGTGATTCTTGACGGTCATGACGGAGATCCCGAGTCGCTCGGCAATAACCTGATTTGAGCAACCATCGCGCACAAGTTCCAGCACTTGCATTTCCCGCCGTGACAGCAGATTGGTCATGGCTCTTGCCTGCACGGAATCGCCAACCTCATTGCTTAACACCCTGGCGTAGGTAGCCGTGATGCATGGAAGGAGGAGCTCCAGATAGTAAGCGGTCTGATGATCCATCTCCGGAACACGAAAAAACCCGAACCAGGCATTCAAATCTCCCTGATGGGATATCTGCCCATGCGAAGCCATGTTGCGTAGTTCCAGCCGATTCAACATGGACTCCCATTCCGGATCATAGGATGGCTCGTCGAATGGGACGGGCACCAGGCAGGGCTTGCGCGTGTTTTTCCAATGGTTGATGACCTGCATGATCAATCCGTTGCGTGGATTGCAGGCAGATTCGAAATGCTCGGATTTGAAGTAGCGAGTGGCAGTGAAATAGCGCAAACGAAGCTCTTGACCCGGGCCTTCGGCTATCGCGCAAATCATGATTTCGTGTGGCAACAGGGCTTGCAACGGCCCCTGGGCCCAAGCAAAAAACTGACTGGCGCTGAGTACCTTGGTCGCGCTTTGCATCGCGTCAATCAGCCAGCCTTGATTTTCACGATATTCCATGATGTCGACTCAGCATCGCCTTACGAGAGTTCATAAGCGATTACTTATAACTTGCTGATGTGACAGGGGAATGAAGTTAGGTCAGTAATTGTTTTCTTGGGGTCAATCCGAGTCTGAGCTTTGCGGCACCTCACCCGACTTGCCTTCACGGGCACTGAAACCGAACAGCCGCCTCAATTCCCGGGGCAATTCATTACTGAATGCAGTTCAGTTGCCTGAATCAGGAAAGGGTCAAAGCCAGGATGCCAGCACGCTTTCCAGTTCAGTTTCAGATACCGGTAACGTCAACGCGGCATCGATGCGGAAACGCGCGCGCACCCGTTCAAGCACTTGCGCATGCGCAGATTCATACAGCACCAAAACCTTCACATCCTTGTGCGATTGCGCGGTTGCCAGAAGCGATTCGAGATTGCTGACCCGATCCCGAAAATCCGGCTGAAAGTAGAAATCCGCCACGATCACCGCTGGCTTTTCCTTGCGCATCAGACTGATCGCCTTGCGCACCGAAAACTCGGTCAGCACGCGGTAGCCCAAACGCTCATAGAGCGGCCGCTGGTTTGGGTAGCCCAGGAGTTCGATGACGGAGAGCAGGCTGGCGTGGGAAATGGGGGGAGATGTGTTGGTATTCATGGCGGTAGCTTACGCCGATGGTTCATGTCCAATCCAGCCGTGTGGGTTGGCATCATTGGTCATCATCCATTCTGGATAGGGGTGATCGGGATACCTGCCATGCGTTCTACTTCGATTGATTCCGGCAGCTTTGCGTTACCGGGTTCCACGATCGATTCAACCGGAGGACTTGTCCTTGAAACCATCCCGCCAGAATGACGCCATTCGCGGAATTAACCGCTAAGTTGATAGTGTGCGTTCGCATTCGGGAGTGATGTCATGAAACGTCTGGTTCAACTTGCCGTCCTCGCAATGATGGCGATCCTGACGATCGGATCGGCCGTCTCCGCCCCCGCCGCTCCGCCGGCCATGCAAAAGCAGGTCACCCAACAAGGGGGTTTCGTGCTCTACCTCCCCGCCGGCTGGAAGGCTGAGGAGGGCCGCGACGGGAATCTTCATATGCTGCGCGTCGCCGACCCGGCGTTGCGCTACAAGGTCGCCCTGCAGCTTGGCGGCGCGGCAGATGCCGACCTGATGAGTCTGGCGCGTCGTCAGGTGGGACAGATTGCCCAGCTCTATCCCGACCTCGCCATCAGCAATCTCCGGGTTTCAAGTGGGGGCGACCGTCTGATGTTCGACGGCGCTTTCAGCGACGGCAAGGGTGGACACCGCGAGATGCGGGCCTGGCTGAGCCTGCGCGACGGCCAGTTCCACTACGCCACCCTGTCGGCGCCGCAGGGCCAGTTGGAGAGCATCAAACCGACCCTGCTCACCATCCTGGCCAACGTTCGCGCCATGAAGTCCGCCGAAGCCAGTGGTGGACGCGAGCGCACGGCCTTGCCGTCTATGAAGCCCTATCGCCTGTCCGACGGCTCCGCCAGCTTCCAGATTCCGAGCGGCTGGCGGGTGAAGGAACTCGGCAAGGGACAGTTCATCGCCAGCGACCCGGCAGGCAGTCCCAGCTTCATGGTGACCAGCGCCGACGTGATCACCCCGAATCTGGGCGTGCGCGTACCAGGCGTGCCGATCTCGCCCTATCTGCCGCCGGACAAAGCCTGGCGATTTCTCACCGGCGCCCAGGGATTGGCCAGCAACATGAAGTTCATCGAAGTGAATCCGCGTCCGCGCATCGCCGCCCAGGTAGCACAGGTCTACACGGCGGGCCCCGTCCAGGTGGCCGATTTCCTCTACCACTGCGACACGCGCGAAGGACCGTCGAAGGGCTATACCCTGGGCATCAGCTTCGGTTCGCGCCTCGATACCAACTGGAATTTCCGTCATATCACGGTAGCGGCGCCGCGCGATCGCTTCGAGGACTACGCGCCCCTGTTCGGCGCCATGCTCGGCTCCTATGCGCTCGACGATGACTGGGCGAAAAACTATGTCAGGCAGGGCATGGAGCGACTCAGGCAAATGGAGCGGCAGACCGCGCGCATGGTGGCGGGCAACGCCCGCGACATCCGCGAGATGATGCAGGCCGCCTATGACGAGCGCCAGAAGAGCCAGGACTACCTGGACTACAAGCGCAGCCAGACCATCCGAGGCGAGCAGGACTGGATATCTTCGATGGAGGGCGGCACCGTCTATCACACCGACAACTGGGGCACGCGCAACACCACCACCGGCGAGACATGGGAAGGCCAGCCCTACGACTACGTGCGTTTCACGGGCCGCAATCCCAGGCACAACGAGGACATGACGCCGATCGACAGCCGCGAGCTGTGGGAGAAACACCGGCGCTGACCTTTCCCGCTCTTGAAGTAAGAGCGGATAGGCTTGTGTTTACTTGGCCGCCGCCTTGATCGCCAGCAGCTCGATTGCCTGTTCCAGCGTGACCGCATCCGGATTCATTTCCTTCGGCAACGTGGCGTTCAGCTTGCCATGCTGCACATAAGGCCCGAAGCGGCCGGACTTGAGGCTGATTGGCTTGCCGTCAGCTGGGTGCTTGCCCAATTCCTTGCCCGGCGCGGGGGCTGCACGTTTGGCGCCGCCTTCGGGGCGCGGCTCGAATTCGAAGCTGACCTTGCCATCCTTGTCGCGCACCAGAAAAGCGGAAAACTTGCGCTTGGTGCGAGCTGAAACAAAACCGGTCAGTAGATCGGTCTTGCCTTCCGCCAGCAGTTTCTGCATCTGAGCACGTTCTACCGGCTGTTGCAGGATCAGTTTGCCGCTGCGGAAATCGCACTTTTTCTCAGGTCCGACGCTGCGTTCGCAGACAAACGAATTGCCATATTCATAGACCGCCGCACCGCATTTGGGACAACTGCCCAAACTCTCCTGGCCGGAGAAATCGACTGGCTCGACTGCCTCGCCATCACGCGGCTGGCCGAAATCGAACTCGGGCATCTTGTCGTCATTCAGGCGAATCTCAGCGTCAAACGGTCGTCCCATCTTGTTCCTGAAACCAGTGAGCGGACCAATTTTGCCGTTGCTGAGCAAAGCTTCCATTTCTTCCACTTCGAACTGGCGGCTGGCGACAATCTTCCAGGTGCTCCAGTCACACGACTGGCAAGCAAATTTCTTGTAATTCTCTTTCACCACGCCACCGCATTTCGGGCACGGCGTCTTCAACATGGCGAAATCGCCCGGCACGGTGTCCGATTCGTAGCGCTTGGCGCGATCGACAATTTCCTGCGTCAACGAGGTGATGTGCGCCATGAACTCGTCGCGCGACAGCTTGCCGTGCTCCATCTGCGCCAGCTTGTATTCCCAGCCGCCAGTGAGTTCGGGCGAAGTCAGTTCCTTGACGCCGAGACCGCGCAACAAGGTAATCAGCGAGAACGCTTTCGCGGTCGGTACCAGGTCGCGGCCTTCGCGATGCAGGTAGACCTCGGACAACAGGTTTTCGATGATCTGCGCCCGCGTTGCCGGCGTGCCCAAACCGCGTCCGGCCATCGCCGCGCGGAGTTCCTCGTCCTCGATCATCTTGCCGGCGCCTTCCATGGCCGACAGCAGCGTGGCTTCATTGAAGCGCGCCGGCGGCCGGGTGAAGGCGGCCTTGATCTCGACCGATTGCGTCGCCAGCGTTTCGCCTGGCACGATGGGCGACAACGAAGGCGTACCGCCGTCTTCATCTTCGACCGCCGCTTCCTTGCCATACACCGCCAGCCAGCCCGGATTCACCAGCACTTTGCCTTCGGTCTTGAAGGCATGCTCTTCAATCCGGGTAATGCGCGTGGTTACCGCATATTCCGCCGCCGGATAGAACACGGCGAGGAAACGGCGGGTGACCAGGTCGTACAACTTCTGTTCGATTTCATTCAGCGACTTCGGCGGATTGCCGGTCGGAATGATCGCGAAGTGATCGGAAATCTTGGCGTTATTGAAGATGCGCTTGTTCGGTGTGACCCACTTCTTGTCGAGGATGGTGCTCGCCAGCGATGCATATTCCTCCGGCAGATTGGCCAGCACTTC
>JAIFLB010000045.1 GCA_020049245.1 Betaproteobacteria bacterium
GGCTATGCGTCGGCGCAGATCATGATGCTGGTATTAGGTGCGCTGGCGCTCGCTGCCGGCATCCTGGTCGCTCTGTTTATCACCCGCAGCATCACGCGTCGGCTGGATACTGCGTTGCAACTGGCGCAGCGCATTTCGAATGGCGATTTGAGCGGTCAGGTCAATGACAGTGGCGCCGATGAAGTGGCGCACCTGTTGCAGTCGCTCGACAAGATGAATCAGTCTCTGGCTGGCATTATCGGGCAGGTGTCGCAAACGGCTCACCATGTCACCGAGTCGTGCGCGGATCAGGTCAATACGATTCAGGACGTGGCGCGCCTTACTCTCAACCAGACCGAACAGGTGATGCAGGTCAGCGCTGCGATGGAACAGATGGGGGTTTCCATCGCTGAAGTCGCGTCCGATGCCAAATCCGTCGCCGTCGCCGCGAATCAGGCGCGCGACGTTGCCGAAGCCGGGAATCAGAATATGCAGGCCAGCGTGAACGCGACGGAACGCATCGTCATCAGCGTGGCGGATTCGAGCGCAGCCATCGCCGAGTTGAGCCAGCAGATCGAACGCATCTCGCAGGTCACCCAGGTGATCCGTGACATCGCCGATCAGACCAATCTGCTTGCGCTCAATGCGGCAATCGAAGCGGCACGGGCGGGCGAACAGGGGCGCGGATTTGCCGTCGTCGCTGATGAAGTTCGTAAACTGGCCGAACGCACTGCTTCCAGCACGCTATCGATTACCGAAACGGTGACCAGCGTCAGCAACAAGACCTTGCAGGTTGTCGCCGCGATGGCCAAGGTCAGCGCCGATGTCAATGACAACGCCCAGGTGAGCCAGACCACGCGCCAGTTACTGGGCGAGATCGTCAGTGCTGCAAGCGAGGTCAATCGCTTGATCCAGCATATCGCCGATGCCACGCGTGAACAGACCGATACCAGCCATAGCACGGCAGTTGCGATGGAAAGGATCAGCCAGATCAGCGAAAGCAACAATGCCCGGATGGAAGACATTGGCACTGCAGCCAGCAATCTGAATGGCATCTCGCGAGACTTGCAGACCATGGTCGATCGCTTTCGTCTGGCCTGAAGCCGCCTTTTTGCGGCTCCGTTTACATTCAGGCCCCTGGCTCAGGCGGCTCGACCGCGCGGCGGAATAAATCCAGTGTGATGGCTCGCGCCCGGGCATGGTCGACGATCGGCGGCGGGTAGTCGGCCAAGTTCGCGGCGTGCATCCAGGGGGCGTGAATGAACTTGTCCGGCACGGCCGCCAATTCGGGCAGATAGCGGCGGATGAACTTGCCATCCGGGTCGAAGTTTTCCGATTGCGTGACCGGGTTGAAGATGCGGAACCAGGGCTGCGCGTCGGTGCCGACGCCGGCGCTCCATTGCCAGCCGCCGATGTTGGCGGCCTGGTCGTAATCGATCAGCTTGTCGGCAAAGTAGCGTTCGCCCCAGCGCCAATCGACGTGCAGATCCTTGACCAGAAACGAGGCGACGATCATGCGCAGGCGGTTGTGCATGTAGCCGGTCTGGTTGAGTTGCCGCATGGCCGCGTCGACGATCGGATAGCCGGTGCGGGCTCAGTCCAGGCTGTCGAACTTGCTTTGGAAGGCGTGCGTGACGGTGTGCGGGTAACGCGCCAGCAGCATCTGGTAGAAGTCGCGCCAGATCAGTTCGGACAGCCAGGTTTCCGCGCCTTCGCCGCCATGCTGATAAGCGAAGCGGGCCAGTTGACGAATCGAAATGGTGCCGAAGCGCAGATGCACCGAGAGGTAAGAAGGGCCTTTGATGGCGGGGAAGTTGCGCGTGTCCTTGTACCGCGCAATGCGTTGCTGAAAGTCGGCAAACAGGGCTTCGGCGCCGGCCGGGCCGGGGGTGATTTTTAGTTGTGTCAGGTTGCTCGGCGCGAAGCCAAGATCGGCCAGTGTCGGCATCGAGATGGATTCGGCGGCGTGCGCCAGCCGATCCAGATAAAGCGCGACCGGATACGCCGACAGGTAGAAATCGTTCAGCTTGCCGAGCCAGGCCCGCTTGTAAGGTGTGAAAACGTGATACGGCTTGCCTGCGGCGGTGAGCACTTCGTCCAGCTCGAAAATGACCTGGTCCTTGACCCGTTTCAAGGTACGGCCGGCAGTGTGCAAAGCCGTCTCAACACAGGCATCCCGGCTGGTCGCAAAGGGTTCGTAGTCGCGTCCGGCAAACACCGCCTCTGCGCCGATTGCGGCGGCGAATTGAGGAATCAGGCTGCGCGCGCTGCCATGCAGGACATGCAGTGTGCCGCCGTGTGCTTCCAGTTCGGCTTTCAGCGCGGCGACGCTGTGCCAGATGAATTCGACGCGACGATCCGCCCGGTCAGGCAAGGCTGCGAGGATGTCGGTATCGAAGACAAACACGGCATGAACGCGGCGGGCGACTTTCAGTGCGGCATACAACGCGGCGTTGTCATTGACGCGTAAATCGCGCCTGAACCAGATGAGTGCGGTATCCATGTCGAACATATTGAGGGCGGTCCGCCGGCGTTACAATCGCCCCAATTTCACCGGGCGCCCATCATGGATAACGCTAACTTCACCGACCATTTTCTGATTGCCATGCCCAGCATGCTGGACCCGAATTTTTCCGGCACGCTGACCTATATCTGCGATCACGGCGATCAGGGCGCCCTTGGCGTGGTGATCAACAAACCGATCGAGCTGAATCTGGAAGCCCTGTTCAGCCAGATCGGGCTCGATCTGGCGGATATGCATCTGCGCGGCGAGCCGGTGTATTACGGCGGCCCGGTGCAGGTTGAGCGGGGTTTCGTGCTGCATCGTCCGGTTGGCAAATGGGGCTCGACATTGTCGGTGAACGATCGTGTTGGTCTGACCACGTCGAAGGACATTCTTGAAGCCACCGCGCGTCAGGAAGGCCCGGCGGAAATCCTGGTCACGCTGGGCTATGCCGGCTGGGGGCCGGGGCAGCTGGAAGACGAAATCAAGCAGAACGCCTGGTTGACCGTGGCGGCCGACCCGGAAGTCATCTTCAGCCTGCCGGCGCAAGACCGCATTCCGGCGGCGATGAAGCTGCTCGGCATCGATCTGGCCATGTTGTCGGAAGAAGCGGGGCACGCTTAACTTTTATGCGGCGCGGCAGCGTACTGGCTTTTGATTTCGGCCTGAAGCGCATCGGCGTGGCGGTCGGTGATTGGGAAAACAGTCTGGCGCATCCGCTTGAAACAATATCCGGCGAAGGCAATGACGCGCGATTTGGCCGTATCGGCGGGCTGATTGAGGAATGGCGTCCACTGCAACTGGTATGCGGCCTGCCCTTTTCAATGGATGGCACGGAACACGACATCACCCGCCGGGCGCGCCGCTTTGCCAACCAACTGCATGGCCGTTTCAATCTGCCGGTATCGCTGGTGGATGAACGGCTGACTTCATTCGATGCCGATCTCCGCCTGCGCGAAGCTGGTGTCAAAGGGAGCGCCCGTAAAGGCCTCGACGACGCCGTCGCGGCGCAACAAATTCTTCAGGACTTTTTTGATCATGCCGACCCAACTCCCCTCGCCTGAAACACTCATCGATCAACTCGCCGAGCAGATCAAGCCGCATATCCATGCCGATTGCGCGCTGGTCGGCATTCATACCGGCGGTGTCTGGATCATGGATGCGCTGGCTGAACGTTTCGGCCTCGATATTCCGCGTGGCGTGCTCGACATCGCGTTTTATCGGGATGATTTTTCGCGCATCGGCCTGCATCCGGAAACCAAGCCGTCTCATCTGCCATTCGATGTCGAAGACCGTCGCATCCTGCTGCTTGACGATGTGCTGTTCACCGGCCGCACCATCCGCGCCGCGATGAATCTGTTGTTCGACTACGGCCGCCCGGCGGCGATCAAGCTGGCCGTGCTGGTCGATCGCGGCGGGCGCGAACTGCCGATCCAGGCCGATTACGTCGGCCTCAAGCTCGATCTGGCGCCGGACGAACATATCTCGTTGGAAAAAAATGAAACGGACGGCCTGCACTTCATCATGAAAAGGAAGCCATGAGCGCCAACAATCTGCAACTGACCGAGGATGGCCGCCTGCGCCATCTGCTGACGCTGGATGGCCTGCCGGCGCGCATCCTGAACCAGATTCTCGATACCGCCGCGTCGTTCATCACGGTGACGGATGCGGATCGCGATGTGAAGAAAGTGCCGTTGCTGCGCGGCAAAGCCATCTTCAACATCTTCTTCGAGAACTCGACGCGCACCCGCACCACCTTCGAGATCGCCGCCAAGCGTTTGAGCGCCGATGTGGTCAACCTGAACATCAACGCCTCGTCGCAAAGCAAGGGGGAAACCCTGCTCGACACCATCGCCAACCTGTCGGCGATGCAGGCCGACATGTTCATCGTGCGGCATGCCGCCGCCGGCGCCAGCCATCTGATCGCGCGCCACGTCGCGCCGCACATCCACATCATCAATGCCGGCGATGGCCGCTGCGCGCACCCAACGCAGGGTTTGCTCGACATGTTCACGCTGCGTCACTACAAAGGCCCGTTCCACAACCTGCGCGTCGCCATCGTTGGCGATGTGCTGCATTCGCGTGTTGCCCGCTCGCAGATTCATGCGCTGACCACGCTGGGTTGCCCGGAAGTGCGCGTCGTGGCGCCGAAAACTTTGTTGCCGCGCGACGTCGAAAACCTCGGCGTGCATGTCTTTCACAAGATGAGCGAGGGCATCAAGGATGTCGATGCGGTGCTGATGTTGCGCCTGCAGAACGAGCGCATGCGCGGTGCGCGCCTGCCTTCGGCCGGCGAATACTTCAAACACTGGGGCCTGACGCCGGAGAAGCTGAAGCTGGCCAAGCCGGATGCCATCGTGATGCATCCGGGGCCAATGAATCGCGGCGTCGAGATCGATTCGGCGGTGGCTGACGGCATGCAGTCGGTGATCCTGTCGCAGGTCACCTTCGGCATCGCGGTGCGCATGGCGGTGATGAGCATACTGGCCGGGAACTGAGGAATAGCGAGATGAAGATTCATATCAAGAACGGCCGTGTCATCGATCCCGCTTCCGGTCTCGACGCGGTCACGGACATTTATGTCGCCGCCAGCCATATCGTTGGCGTCGGCCAAATTCCGCGCGATTTCCACGCCAACCAGGTGATCGACGCCAGCGGATTGATCGTCTGCCCCGGCCTGGTCGATCTGTCGGTGCGCCTGCGCGAGCCTGGCCTGGAATATATGGCGACGCTGGAAACCGAAATGCACGCGGCGGCAGTGGGCGGCGTCACCTCGCTGGCTTGTCCGCCGGATACCGACCCGCCGCTGGACGAACCCGGCCTGGTCGAAATGCTCAAGTTCCGCGCCAAGCACATGCCCGGTCCGCGCGTGTACCCGGTCGGCGCGCTGACGCGCAAGCTCAAGGGCGAGGGCATCACCGAGATGGCCGAGCTGACCGAAGCCGGCTGCATCGCCTTCAGCCAGGCCGACGCGCCGCTGATCGACACGCAAGTGCTGCTGCGCGCGATGGAATACGCCAAGACGTTTGACCTGTCGGTCTGGCTGCGGCCGCAAGACCCGCATCTGGCGCGCGAAGGCGTTGCGCACGATGGCGTGGTTGCCGCGCGCCTGGGTTTTCCGCCGATCCCGGTGCCGGCGGAAACCGTCGCGCTGTCGACCATCCTGTTGCTGGTGCGCGAAACCGGCGCCCGCGTGCATCTGGCCCGCCTGTCCAGCCGCGCCGGCATCGAGATGGTGCGGCGCGCCAAGCATGACGGCCTGCCGATCACCTGCGATGTGAATATCCATCACGTGCATCTGTCGGAAATGGATACCGCTGACTTCAATGCCAACTGCCACCTGATTCCACCATTGCGCAGCCAGCGCGACCGCGATGCGATTCGCCACGGCCTCGAAGATGGCACCATCGACGCGATCTGTTCAGACCACGCGCCAGTCGATGACGACGCCAAGGAACTGCCGTTCCAGGAAGCCGAGCCCGGCGCCACCGGCGTCGAGCTGTTGTTGCCACTGACGCTGAAATGGGCGCGTGAAAGCGGCATGTCGATGACCAAGGCGCTCGCTTACATCACCCAGCATCCAGCCCGCATTCTGGGTGTTGATGCCGGCCACATCGGCATCGGTCGCGCCGCCGACTTGTGCATGTTCGACCCGGAAGCCACCTGGGTCGTGAATCGCGCCAACCTCGCCAGCCTGGGCAAGAACAGCCCGTTCCTCGGCCTGGAAATGCAGGGCCGCGTGCAATACACGCTGATCGACGGGCATCTGGATTTCCGGCGCAATCATTCGCATGCGTAGTTGCGCAGGGTGCGCCGTGCGCGCGGGGCACTCTCTAAACTCAATGGGTTGAGCCGTGTTTCCCAGCTAAACAATTAAGCGGCAAACTGAGGAAAAACAGGGAGACCCAACATGCTGAACCAGCCCGCTTTATTCGAGACCCACGCCATCCGTCGTGTGTATGACGAGAAAACCGAAACCTGGCTGTTTTCGGTCATCGACATCATCCAGGTGCTGACCCAACAACCGGACTATCAGGGAGCACGAAAGTACTGGAAGGTGCTGAAGGGGCGTTTGGCCAAGGAGGGCAGTCAACTGGTAACAAGCTGTTACCAGTTGAAAATGACCGCTGATGACGGCAAGCAACGTCTCACCGATGTCGCCACCGCCGAGACCCTGTTGCGGCTGGTGCAGTCCGTGCCCAGCCCCAAGGCCGAGCCGATCAAGCTGTGGCTGGCCAAGGTGGGTTACGAGCGCATGCAGGAAATGAGCGACCCCGCACTGTCGCTGGATCGCGCTCGCGAAACCTGGCTCAAACACGGGCGCAGCGAGAAGTGGATTCAGCAGCGCATGACCGGCCAGGAAACGCGCAACAAGCTGACCGATTACTGGGCCAATCACGACATCAAGCAGGGCGAGGAATTCGCCATCCTGACCAACCTGATTCATCAGGAATGGACCGGCGTGAGCGTGAAAGAACATAAGACGATGAAGGGCCTGAAAACCCAGAACCTGCGCGACCATATGAGCGAGGCGGAGCTGATCTTCACCGCGCTGGCGGAACTCTCCACCCGGCAGATTGCGGAAACGGATGCGGCGACCGGCATGGCGGAAAACGCGGCTGCCGCCGGCAAGGGCGGCACGATTGCCAAACAGGCGCGCAAGGCGCTGGAAGAGAAGACCGGGAAATCGGTGGTGACCGGGGAGAACTTCCTGCCGCCAGCCAAGCGGGCAGTGCGAAAAGTATCGAAGAAGCCATGACACCATCGATCCGGCCCGAATCCATCGCGTCGGGCCATACCATGCGCGTCCTTTCCATCATCCCGCCGATGACGCAGCTCAACACGCCGTATCCGTCGACGGCGTATCTGACCGGCTTTCTGCGTTCGCGTGGCGTCGATGCGGTGCAGGAAGACTTGGCGCTGGCGCTGGTATTGAGGTTGTTTTCGCCGGATGGATTGCGCGCAATCCGCGCCTGCATCGATGCGTTACCGAAGTCCAAACGGACGCCGCAGATCAAGTCATTTGAGGCACAGTTCGTACGTTATCTCGCCACCATCACGCCGGCCGTTGCCTTTCTGCAAGGCCGCGATCCCAGCATCGGGCACCGCATCGCCGGGCGGCATTTCCTGCCCGAAGGCGCGCGGTTCGCTTCGCTTGATGTGTATGAAGATGAAGATGGCGTCGATCCGCTGGCCTGGGCGTTTGGCGCGCTGGGCGTGCAGGATCGGGCGCGCCATTTCGCCACGCTGTATCTGAACGATATCGCCGATGTGCTGCGCGAGGCGGTCGATCCGCGCTTCGAGTTTGTGCGCTATGCCGAATCGCTGGCGCAGAGCCAGCCCACGTTCGAACCGCTGGCCGAGGCGCTGGCCGCTCCACTGAATCTGGTTGATCAGACCCTGCGCGAACTGACATTGGACGCGATGGCCAAGCACGCGCCGTCGGTGGTGCTGCTGTCGGTGCCCTTCCCCGGCAACGTCTACGCCGCGTTCCGAATTGCGCAGGCGATCAAGGCAGCGCATCCGACCGTGGTTACCGTGCTCGGCGGCGGCTTCGTCAACACCGAGTTGCGTGAACTCAGTGAGCCGCGCGTGTTCGATTATTTCGACAACGTCTGTCTCGACGACGGTGAGCGGCCGTTGCTGGCGCTGCTGGAACATCTGCGCGGCGAACGCGGTCGCGAACGGTTGGTGCGGACGTTCGTGCGCGACACAGAAAAAGTCCGCTACATCCACTTCCCCGAACCCGACATCCCGTTCGCCGAAGTCGGCACGCCGACCTGGGATGGCCTGCCGCTGGACCAGTATCTGTCGGTGCTGGACATGCTCAACCCGATGCACCGGCTCTGGTCGGACGGACGCTGGAACAAGCTGACCGTGGCGCATGGCTGTTACTGGAAGAAGTGCAGCTTCTGCGACGTTTCGCTCGATTACATCGGTCGCTATGACGCCATCGCCGCCGTGACGTTGGTGGATCGGATCGAAACCATCATCGAAGAAACCGGCCAGACCGGCTTTCATTTCGTCGATGAAGCCGCGCCGCCGAAGGCGTTGAAGGCGCTGGCCGACGAATTGGCACGAAGAAATCGGGCGATTTCATGGTGGGGCAACATCCGCTTCGAAAAGTCGTTCACGCCGGAACTCTGTCTGCAACTTGCCGACAGCGGCTGCATCGCGGTTTCCGGCGGCCTGGAAGTGGCGTCGGATCGGCTGCTCAAGCTGATGCAGAAGGGCGTCTCGGTCGATCAGGTCGCCCGCGTCACCCGCGCCTTCAGCGATGCCGGCATTCTGGTGCATGCCTATCTGATGTACGGCTTCCCGACGCAGACGGTGCAAGACACCGTCGATGCGCTGGAATACGTGCGTCAACTGTTCGCCGCCGGCTGCATCCAGTCTGGTTTCTTCCACCGCTTCGTTTGCACCGTGCATTCGCCGGTCGGCCTACATCCTGAGCAGTTTGGCGTGATGTTGAAACCGTTGCCACCGGTGTCGTTCGCCAAGAACGATGTGGGCTTTATTGATCCCACCGGCGTCGATCACGACAGCCTCGGCATCGCGTTGAACAAAGCGCTGTACAACTACATGCACGGCATCGGCTTGGATGACGATGTGCGGCAATGGTTTGGCGGTAACAAAAACACGCGCGTGCCCAGAACCCGTGTGCCGCGCCACTTCATCGAGCGGGCGCTGGGCTGAGCGTCCGCCTTGCGTTCGTCGCCTTTCCTGTATTCTCGCGGCGTTCATTTTTTATATTTTTAGCCGATGCCAATCGCTCCCCATTTCCGTTCCCACGCCCAGGATCTGCTTGATTTCATTGATGCCAGTCCGAGTCCATGGCATGCCGTGCAGACGCTCAGCCAGCGCCTGGAAACGGCTGGCTTCAGCCGTCTGGATGAAGCCGAGCGCTGGTCGCTTGCGCCGGGTGGCTCTTATTACGTGGTGCGCGGCGGCGCATCGCTGATCGCCTTCAGGCTGGGCCAGGCGCCGCTGGCGCAGACCGGCTTGCGCTTGATTGGCGCGCATACCGACTCGCCGGGCCTGCGCCTGAAGCCGAATGCGCCGCATCGCGCGGACGGTTTCAGCCGACTGGGCGTCGAGGTCTACGGCGGGCCGATTCTGGCGACGTTCACCGACCGCGATCTCAGCCTGGCTGGAAGGGTCAGCCTGCGGCAAGGCGATGCGCATGTGACGCGCTTGTTGCGTTTTGAACAACCGCTACTGCGCCTGCCAAATCTGGCGATTCACATGAACCGCGAGGTCAACGAGCAGGGGCTCAAGTTGAACAAGCAGACCGAACTGCCGCTGCTGCTGGGCTTGGCTGAAGACGATTCAGCGGGTGATTTCCGTAGTCGTATTTCGCTTCAGCTTGGCTGCGAGACGGCGGACATCGTGAACTGGGAATTCAATGTCTACGACACTCAGCCGGGCAGTTTCTGGGGCGCGGATGCGGCGTTCATCGCCGACAGCCAGCTCGATAACCTGGCTTCCTGCCATGCCGCGCTGAGTGCTTTGCAGGCAACAACCGCGCCGGAAGCGACCTGCCTCTCCGCCTTCTTCGATCATGAGGAAGTGGGCAGTACCAGCGCGGCTGGCGCTGACGGCAGCTTTGTCGAGGATGTCATTCAACGGCTGGGCGCCGCGCAGAGCCAGGATGTCGAGGATCAGCGATGCACCCTGGCGCGCAGTTTCTTCGTCAGCGCCGATATGGCGCATGCCTGGAACCCCAACTTCCCCGCCGCTTATGAACCGAATCATCGGGTGATGGTGAATGCCGGGCCGGTGATCAAGGTCAATGCCAATCAGCGCTACGCCACCGGCATCGACAGCGCCGCCCGCTTCATCGCCTGTTGCGAACGCGCGCAAGTGCCCTGGCAGCAATACGCGCATCGCACCGATCTTGGTTGTGGCAGCACCATCGGGCCGCTCGTCGCCGCCCGTCTCGGCATTCTCAGCATCGACGTCGGTTCGCCGATGTGGGCGATGCACAGCCTGCGCGAAAGCGCCGGTGTGCTTGATCACTCCTACATGTCGCAAGCGCTGGCGCAGGTGTTCAGCAGTTGAAGCACGGGCGGTGCCGGCGATAAGCACTTGGCACGCCGGTGTAATGTTGTATCATTTGATTCGTAATGAAGAATCAAATGAGGTAATTATCATGGAAGTAAAAACGACTCGGCAGGGCGTTCCCAAACGTGGCGAGGCAAAATCCAAAGCCCCCTTGATGGCGGCCACGCCAATGGCCGTGTACGACTACGCTTCCGCCTACACCCCCGACATTTCGGCCTACGTCTCGCTGTTCCAGGCAACGCCGGAAGATCGCGTCAAGCTGATCCGCAAGGGCGTCAAGGCCGACGCGCTGGTGAATACCAGCCGGATCATGGGCATCTCGCGGGAACGCCTGTTCGCCACCCTGAATTTCCCGGCCGGCACGGTCAAACGCAAGATCGCCCAGGACGAGTTGCTGTCGCCGGATCAGTCGGAACGCATCATCGGATTGCAGAAGCTGATCGGCCAGGTCGAGTCGATGGTGACCGAGTCGGGGAATCCGCAGGGCTTCGACCCGGCCAGGTGGATCGCAAACTGGCTGGAAACCCCGTCCCCCGCCTTGGGTGGCGACAAGCCGGCCGACTACATGGACACCATCGAAGGCCAGCGCATCGTGGCCAACCTGCTCGCCATGATGCA
>JAIFLB010000170.1 GCA_020049245.1 Betaproteobacteria bacterium
CGTAACCGGTAGAACCTTCCGGCTCCGCTTTGTCCTTCCGGCAACGCATCCAGCTTGTCAGCCACCGCGTCCGACAAATGACTCAGGCGGTCTTCCGGCTGAGGATGGGTTTTAAACAGCAGGGAAACCCGCTTGTCGTCTTTCGCGACATGGCCGATTTCCGCCAGAACAGCCGGTAAAGCATAAGCGTCGTAGCCCGCGCGTGCGCTCAGCACAACGCCAATACGATCAGCCTCATATTCCGCATCCTTGTCGAGTCCGCGCGCGACGACTTCCGCGCCATTGCCGATCACGTTCTGCAGAACCTCGTTTTCATTCTTCAGCTTGCGACCTAGCAATCCGCCAATTGCGGCAATTCCCTGAGATTTCTGCAACAGTTTGAGATGGTGTTTGCGCAACACATGACCGATCTCATGACCAAGCACCGCAGCCAGTTCAGCTTCGTTATCGAGTCGTTGATACAAACCCCGGGTCAGAAAAATGTACCCGCCTGGGGCGGCAAATGCGTTCAGATCATCGCTTTCAATGACCCCAAAATGCCAATTCAGATCAGGCCGCTCGGTTTGCAGCGCAACCCAGCGCCCCACCCGATTCACATAACGCTGCAAGCCGTCGTCGCGCACCAAAGGCGCCGCACCGAGAAGATTGCCGGCAATCTGCTGGCCGATGCGGACCTCTTCCTGTTCTGAAACGTTACCGCTCATGAAAGCCTTCAGCAATTGTTCCGCCGGCTTTTCAGCCCTGGCTTCCGGCGCAACCGGCGCGGCGGGTTGGGCCGGCTGTTCTTGCGCTGGCGGAGCAATTTTGCTTTTCAGATAGCCTTTGAACAGGTCACTCAACTCATTCGCCTGCACCAGGCTGGTGCCAGATATACCGACCGATAAGCCAACCACCAAGCCAACCAAAACTAACCACGGAAATCTGCGCTTCATGTTCAACATCCCCTTCTGGTTCACCATGCCGGAACCTGTCACTGATCCGGCGCTGCAATATAAGTCATATCACGCGCGTGCAGCCCGGCTGCCCGCGCAAACTGCTCGGCTTCCTGGCGACTACTGACATAGCCACGTAAACGCTCGATCTCCGCCGCGTCATAACTGGCCAGGCTGAGCTGCTTCTCATCCAGGCCGCGTGTTCCAGCCACCGCGACCACTTTCCCTTGCGGTTTATTCCCGAGCGCGCCTAGATCAGACAATTCGATACCGTCATTCCCCTGGTTTCTGACTGAAAGCACCCTTACCCAGCCTGTATGGCCCGCACTACTGATCTGGCTCCAACCACCCTGGCTGACCAGCAGACGAACCCTGGCGCCCTTTTCAACCCGTAGCAACGACGTCGATTTCGCATCGGGAGCGGCCCGCAAATCATCCGTTTTCAGCATCACCGCATTGCCGCCGATGGCAACCGACTGCGCAGGTTTTTGTGGCGGTGTGGCCATTCCGGATGCCGCGCTGGCAAGCAACAGACAAGACCAGCCGAATACTTTGACCAGGCTAGGCGAGCGGCCAAGTTGGCTGATTCGATTCATAAATTACCATCGCCCCAGATTGAATTATTCGGGTTGCTTTCCGTTTCTCGCTTGGCTTCCTTGATATAAGCCATATCGACGCGCTTCAGCTTGGCATTGCGGGCAAATTGCTCCGCGTCCGCGCGGCTGCTGACAAATTGATCAAGCCGCGCCAGTTCAGTGGCGCTGAATCGGGCGCCACGCAATTCCTCCTCATTCAGTCCTCTGAGCCCGGCCACCGCGACAACACGACGCGAATCCGGGCGAGAACCACCCATCTGGGCAAGCCCGCCAAGCAGATTGGATCCACTTTCGGCGGCAACTCTGACCGACAGGATGCGTACCCAGCCAGTCTTTCCAGCATGCTTGATTTGCGTCCAGCCCCCCTGACGCTGAAGAACCTCGACCGTCGCACCTTTGCTGGCCTGCCCGACCACCGTACTGCCTGAAGCAGCGCTGGCCCTCAAATCATCGTTCTTGATCATGGTGCCTGACGCAGCCGAAGCAGGTACGCTGATCACGAGACATGCGAGAAATGCGAGAAATATCAAAAGTTGCCGTTTCATCATTTCACCTTGAGTTAATGACCCTGCTTTAACGCATCATAGCAACCCGGCGCTGACCATGACCGGGCCGAAAACTCAGTAGTAATATCAAAATCATGATTTTCGTCACCAACTTTCTGACCCGTCGCGGCACTGCATTGCTGGCGACCTGGCGCATCTGGCGGGATACGCTGCTATTCGCCGCGCGCGCCATTCTTACCGCCGCAACACCCGCTGCCTACAACAGCGCGACACGTACCGTGGTGATGAAGCAGATTTATTTCACCGTAGTGCAAATCCTGCCCGGTTTCACGCTTTTTGCTGCCTTGCTGTCGTATGTGCTGATCCAGATTGTGGTGACCACGGCGGCCAGTTACGGGTTGTCCGAATATGCACTCGAAGTATCGATGCGATTACTTGTTCTAGAACTTTTGCCGCTGATCACCGCTTTATTCGTCGCTTTGCGCTCGAGTTCCGCGATCAATACCGAGATCGCGCTGATGAAAATCAATGGTGAGTTATTGGCGCTGGAAAACGCAGGTGTCGATACCATGCGCCTCGAATTCATGCCCCGCGTTATCGGCGGCATGATCTCGGTGTTGGCGCTGACCGCCTTCACCAGCGTAATCGCGCTGGTACTTGCTTATCTGGCGGTCTACGGTTGGCAAACCTGGAGCTTGCCCGATTTCAGCCGGATCATGGGCAATGTATTTCAGAATACGGTTCTGCTCGGCATTTTCCTGAAAAGTCTGGCATTCGGCCTGGCAGTGACCGTCATTCCGGTCGCGGAGGGCATGGCAACCCCGCGAATGCTGTTCATGGCGCCTATTTCCGTGCTGCGCGGCATGGTGCGGCTGTTCTTTCTGATCATGTTGATAGAGGTGGCGTCATTAGCTTTCAAATACATCTGAATTGGATGGCCGATGTTGCCAGTCACCGCGAATTTCTTGCCAAAAATGACCTCATCGCTGAGCAAGACAACGCTCTGGTTTCACCCGACATGCCTCTCCGCGCCAATTTATCCGTCATCGATAACATCGCGCTCATCCCGCAATATCGCAGCAACCTCAAATACAGCATGGCGGCAGATCAGGCGTGGGCGCTACTGGTTGAAACCGGATTTCAGGACATGTACGCCAAACGCGATCCCGCGCTCAGCTATAGCGAACGCTTTGTCGCCAAACTGCTTCGCGGCGTGATCAGCAAGCCGGCTATCCTGATGGTCGACCGACCCGGTATGCTGTTACCCGAGGTGCATTACCCGCCATTCCTGTTTTCCATTCTGGAAAGAATGGCCGCATATCTGAATGATTGCTGGATTATCGATTACCAATGGAACCGGGCACTTTACGGTGCCCAGATTAGCTATCCTGAATTGGATTATCCGGAATTACCCCAAACTCAACCATGAAACGACCGGCTGGCTCTTCACTCATCAAGAACCTCGAATTCAAGGTGGGCGCCCTCTTGGTGTCCACCGTTTTGCTTGTGGTGGGATTCGTCATTTACACGATGTATGCACGTGGCGATTTCCAACGCACGCAAAACCTCACACTGATTGCGCCGAAAGCGGATGGTGTCAGCATTGGCATGCCGATGACCTTTTCCGGCTTCCCGATTGGCGCGGTCAAACGCATGCAATTGAGCGAGGATGGCAACGTTCGACTGGAAATTGCCATCCCGAGCAAAGACGCCCGCTGGCTGCGTGAAAACAGCGTTTTTACGTTGGAGAAGGGATTCATCGGCGGCGCCAAAATCAAGGCACATACGTCGAATCTGAAAGACCAGCCACTCGCCGATGGCGCTTCGCGCACGCTGCTGACTGGCGATGCGACAGAGGAAATCCCGGTGTTGCTGGAAAAACTCAAGTCCATCCTGAACAACATCGCAGACATGACCAACAAGGAATCACAGATCAACCAAACGTTGGCCAATGTTCAAGATGTTACGCACCGGATGACGGGTGAATATGGTGTTCTGGAAGGCGTCCTCGGCGGTCCGGAAAAAGCGCGGCAAGTGGTGGCAGTACTGGAAAAGACCAATGCATTGCTGGCCTCGTTGAATGGGGTATCGCTGAAAGTCGATGCAGTGCTGGCGAAAACCGATAGTCGGCTTTTCGGCCCGCAGGGCGTCATGGATCAGACTCAGGAGTCGGTTGCCAAACTCAACGCCATCCTCGGCGACGCGCGCGAAAGCCTGAAAAAAGCCGATGCATTGCTGGCCAATGCGCAAGCCGCCAGCGCTGATCTGCCCAGGATTACCGGCAATGTTCGTGAAGCGACCGCCGACATGGCCAACCTGCGCACAGAAATCGACGATAGCGTGCGCAAGGTCAATCATCTGATCAACGAAATCAACAAGAAATGGCCATTTGCGCGCGATGTGGAGATCAAAACACCATGACATCGCAAAACGCCAAACAGCATCTGGTTCCGACCCACTGGCGGTTTTTCTGGGTATTCGTGGTTGGCGTGTTGACGCTAAGCGGCTGTTCCAGCACGCCGCCGCCGCCAAACTGGAAAATGAACGCGGTCAGTCTGCTAGAACACGCGCAGCAACGCTGGCTGGAAGGTGACAGCAAATCAGCCGAACTGGCTTTGCACAAGATGCGCATGGAAATCGCCCGAACAGGTCGCATTGACCTGCTTGCCCGTGCTGAGCTGGCTGCTTGCGCAACGCGCATCGCCAGCCTCGATTTTTCTCCTTGCGTCGGGTTCGACACCCACGCTGCCGATGCGGCTGCGAGTGATCAAGCCTATGCCCGCTTTTTGGCCGCTGACTGGGTTGGGCTGGAGACCAAAGCATTGCCTGCGCATTACGGAAATTTGCTCACCGCGAAAGATGACGTTAACGCCAATCGGGCGGCCCGAGACATCAAGGAGCCCCTGCCCCGGTTGATTGCCGCCGCTTTGCTGTTCAGGAAGGGCCAAGCAGAATCCTCGACCATAGCTGTCGCAATCGAGACTGCATCCGAACAAGGCTGGCGACGCCCCCTGCTGACATGGCTGGAAGTGCAACTCAAGCGTGCCCAGTCGCACAGCGACCAGGATGCAATGGCGGTACTGCAAAGACGTATTGACCTGATTCTTGGCCAGACCAGACCCCATTGAACCATCGCTTGATCGCCGCACCTTCCTGGTTATTCAGCGATTACTCATATAATCGCGCCGCTGCCTGAACTGGAGAAAACATTGGACTGGCTTTATCAACCCTGGCCCTGGTATGTCGCGGGCCCCCTGATCGGAATGATGGTGCCCATGATGTTGTTCATCGGCAACCGCTCATTCGGCATTTCCAATAACCTGCGCCATCTTTGCGCCATCACGCAGCCTCCCAATGTCGATGTCGATTTCTTCCGATACAACTGGAAAGAACATATCTGGAGCCTGGTGTTCGTCATCGGCACCGCGCTGGGAGGATATCTGGCCGGTGTCGTATTCGCCAATCCGGAACCCGTTGCCATCAGCCAGGCGACACAAGACATGCTGCTGGCGTGGGGCTTTACCCAGCCAGGTGCATTCCTGGTGCCGGACGAGTTGTTTCATACCAGCGTACGTAATTTCACCTTCCTCTTCGCTTCCGGAGTTCTGGTCGGTTTCGGTACCCGCTATGCTGGCGGCTGCACCTCCGGTCATGCCATCACTGGTCTATCTACCTTGCAACTTCCCTCGCTTTTCGCAGTGCTCGGCATCTTCGCGGGCGGCATGTTCTCGTCGTGGTTCCTGGTACCCTGGATGTTGATCTGAGGAGGATGAACATGATGCGTTATATCCCCTATCTGCTGGTTGGCGTTTTGTTTGGTTTTATCCTGATCAAGTCAGAGGCGGCATCCTGGTATCGCATCCAGGAGATGTTCCATTTCCAGAGCTTCCACATGTTTGGCATCATGTTTTCCGCCATCGTGACGGCTTTCGTCACCACGCAGATCATCAAGCGATTGAACAGCCAGAAAGCGCTCGATGGCCAGGTCATCGAAATGCCGGAAAAGCCAGCTGGCCGGACCAGCTATATCGCCGGCGGACTCGTGTTTGGCATCGGCTGGGGTCTGATCGGTCTTTGCCCGGGTCCGGTTTTTGCGCTGGTTGGTACCGGGTCGATTGGCGCCATTGTTGTCCTGGCTGGCGCTTTGCATGGAACCTGGCTATACGGCGCCTTGAAACAGTATTTGCCTCATTAGTTCATTACATTAATTCGATCAACCCGTTCATTAGCAGGCTTTTTTTGACAGTCCAGAAGTCTCCGGCTAACCTAGTTCGCCGGTATTTTTGTCGGTTAATTGTTATTACAACGCTTGGAGAACAACACTATGCGCATGATTTCCTTTTTCCTGGCTACTGCTGGCCTGGTTTCCCTGTCCGCGCAAGCGGCGCCTTTGATGTCCGCTGAATGGGCGACTCAAGCCTGTCAGTCTTGGAATGGCAATCCTGTTCTTACCGATGAACTGGCCGAGAAGTGGATCAAGAATGACAAGGGTCGTGGCTACAAAGTCATGCATATGTATCGCACAGACTGCGGTGAAGCCGGCAAGGTCGAGATGACCATTTCCGCCAAGAATGGCAAGGCCATTTGCACCTACGCCGGCAAAGTTCAGCATTCCGAACTGGATCTGGCCTCCGACTACCTGATGCACGCCGAAACCAAGCGCTGGAAAGAAATGGGCGCTGGTGAATACGGCCCGATGCGCGCGATGATGTTCGGTCGCCTCAAGTTTGAAGGCCCGAAAGGTGAGGCCATGCGGGTTATGGGTCCGTTCGAGCAATTCCTGCTGATCCCAGGCAAAGTGCCCGGCGACGATTCTTGCCCGAAATAAATTAGTGCGCCTTTTTGAAAAAGCCCGCTGCGGTTAAGCGGGCTTTTTTCATGGGCAATTCGTAATGCTGAATGGCTGAGGACGTTACTCAGGAGCCGCCAAGCGGCAACAAGCGTGCGAAATATACCAATCCACTCGACTCGACTTTCAACAAGCGATCGATATTCGGATGCTTGCCCGGATTCAGTCGCGCGTCCTGCGTATGCTCGGCATACAAAGCCAGCCCTTCCGCCGCAGCGGTGGCGTTGATGACTTCGTACTTGTTCGTCAGATAGCGATAAATCCGTAACGACCCCTGACTGCCCGCCTTGTTTTCAATCACCTCCACCGGGGAGTCCGGCGATGATATTTCGATGCCAGCCAGATCATCCACCAGCGGCATATCCACCAGATTGTCGGCAAAACTTCGGTTCATGACTAATTGCAGTTCATAAGCGGTATGCCGCGAAAGTCAGCACTTTCGATGTCACTTGCATCGCCTGTCTGATCGGCATCGGTAGCGGCACGCCACCGTGTTCGATAGCCGTATCGGCGTGCTTCATTTCATCGACTTTCATCTGCTCGACAATCGCCCGGCTTTTTGCGTCCTGTTCCGGCAGTTCGCTCAAATGTTCATTCAAGTGGCCTTCAACCTGTCGCTCCGTCTCGGCCAGAAAACCAAGATTCCATTTATCCCCCAAAGCCCCCGCCAGCGCACCCAGCGCAAAGGAGCCTGCATACCAGAGTGGATTGAAAAAACTCTTGTGGCTACCCAGTTCATTCAGACGCTTCTCACACCAGGCCAGATGTTCCGTTTCTTCCTCGGAGGCCTCGATCAAAGCGCGCGCGGTATCCGGATTCCGCGCGGTCAGTGCCTGGCCCTGGTAAAGCGCTTGGGCGCACACCTCGCCACTGTGATTGACCCGCATCAAACCCGCTGCGTGGCGCTTTTCAGTCTCGCTCATTTCCACCTCTTCAACCCCGGCGTCGGGATAAGGCCGACTTGAAGCCGCGGTGGCGAACACCGTTCGCAACGCTTTATCGACTTGCAGAATGAGCGCATCCGGGCCGTTGGCGAGGACAGAAAAATCGGGCAGCAACTTGAATGACATGGCGTTTTCCTTCGGGATGGCAAGGTCCGATTATATCTGCGGATCAGTCACCCGGATTCAAGCGCAGATGACCCGCATACCGACATACCATTCATCCTTGAAACAGCAGAGGAACCCGTCCGAGGGCGGGGTGGAGAAGCCGGCTGGCAAGGCGCGACGACGAGTCATGCCGAGGCATGGCGAAGAGGAGCAACGCAGCCAGACGGATTCTCCGTCCCGACAGCGGGCGGGTAGCGGGCTCACCCACATGGTGAGCGTCATCGGAGCGGATAACATCAGACGGCATGAGACCTCACGAGGGCTAAATAGCGGTCGCGGTAGAAATGCCGGTCACCCGGCACCCCCCGCACAGATCCGTACGTGCGGAATTGCCGCATACGGCTCTTGCCTTGGGTCATGACGCGAACCTTTGCGACGGATACGGATGCACCCGACGCGGCATTGGCAGGTATTGCATTTCGAGACGCTCAAATCGCATCCATGTCATCCGCCCCTTTTGACTGCGGCTGCCCAGCGCTGCACGCCATGCTTGGCAAACTTCTCGACGGAATCCTTCCAGCCTTTTCAGGTTGTCTGGCACCGCAAAGTAGTTGTAATAGCCGCGCAATACGCTCTTCAGCCAGCCACCCACTTGTTCTATCGGGTCGTGTCGCCGTTTCTTCAGCTTTTCCCGGATCGCCGCGAGTGTGGCTCGCAGCCGCTTTTTCACCGTCAGTCGCAGTATCTTGAAGCCCCCTTGGCGGGTCTTCGAACAGCAGTGCGTGAAGCCCAGGAAGTCGAAGGTTTCCGGTTTCCCTTGGCCTCGACTTCTGCGCCGCTGCTCCGCGTAGCGGCCAAATTCGATCAGCCGCGTTTTCTGTGGGTGGAGCGCCAATCCAAACTTGGCCATGCGCGCTTGCAGTGCTTGCAGGAAGCGCTTCGCTTCGTCTTCAAATTGGAATCCCAGTACGCTGTCGTCCGCGTAGCGAATCAGGATCACATGTCCTCTGGCTTGGTGTTTCCGCCAGTGTTGCGCCCAGGTATCCAAGACGTAGTGCAGGTAGAGGTTAGCCAGCAGCGGCGAGATCACCGCTCCTTGCGGCGTCCCCCGTTCGGCTTCGATCCGTTTGCCGTCTTCGATTACTCCGGCCTTGAGCCATTTTTCAATGAGCCGCAGGATGCGTTTGTCGGCGATTCGGTGTTGCAGGAATTTCATCATCCAGTCATGGTCGATGCTGTCAAAGTACGCACTGATATCCGCGTCCAGTATCCAGCCGATTTGCCGGCTTTCTATCCCCATCCAGACCGCGTCGAGTGCGTCGTGCTGCCCGCGCCCAGGTCGGAATCCATACGAGAAGCCGAGGAAATCTTCCTCGTAGATCGCGCTCAGTACCTTGACGACAGCCTGTTGCACGATTTTGTCTTCCACGGCGGCGATGCCGAGTGGACGCAGTTTGCCGTCCGCTTTGGCGATGTAGGTGCGCCGCGAGGCTTGTGCCCGATAGGCTCCGGTGTGTATCTGCCGGTGCAGTTCGTGCACGCGCTCGTGGAGGATGGCCTCGTAGGCCTGCCACGTCACGCCGTCCACACCGACCGCCGCCGTTCGATTCAGGTCGTAGAAGCTTTCGACCAGCA
>JAIFLB010000049.1 GCA_020049245.1 Betaproteobacteria bacterium
CAACACGTTGGCTGCGTAGCCAGGCCAGGCAGCTACAAGCGCCAGTCCTGCAACCAGGCTGACCCACACGGTCAGCTTCGATCGATTTGATTTCATAACGTCTGCTCCTGAAGGTCCAGCGTGGCCTTCGTTTCAGTCCAGTCGCCCACGCCATCCTGGACGGTTTCCCTGAGTTCGATGCTCGCATCGGAAATGCCGATGACCAGGCCAAAATTGAGTCCCATGTAATCCCCTTTTTTAACCCGATAAAGCGTGGATACCGGGGTACGGACCAGCGCGAACTTCTGGTTGTCTTTGCTGATGGTGCCAACCATGCGCAAGCCATCGAGCGGAAATTGTTCCAACGGCCCCTTCGGACGGTTGAGATCAGGTTGAAATGCGCCGCCCCCTTTCGCCTGCTTGAGACTCCGCGGCTGAAATGGGTCAGGACTATCACCCGGCTCGTAGGTATAGGTTGTCTGTGGTTTGACTTCAGGCAAAGGTTCCAGCGCTGGCTGAGCAGTAGAACCCGTATTGGCCATGAATTCACGCAGATCTGAAAACTTGTCCTGACTGCAACCCGCCAAAAGCACAAGGGAAGCCAGCATCAGGGGAGAGACTGAACGAGTGGCAATCAAATGAGACCGGGTCGTCATGTCTTCTCTCCAGCCTTTTTCTGTCTGCGCACGGCGGCTAGTTCGTTTTCATCCAGATAACGATAAGTCTGCACTCTTGCATCCATGGTCAAGAGACCTTCTTTTTCTGGCGCCAGCGCGACATCATGCAGAGTAACAATACGCGGCATTTGGGCAAGATCGCTCACGAAGCCGCCGATATCGTGATAACTGCCACTGACCTTGATTGCCACCGGCAGGGTGG
The DNA here is from genome assembly GCA_020049245.1 of Betaproteobacteria bacterium. Classification (GTDB taxonomy): domain Bacteria; phylum Pseudomonadota; class Gammaproteobacteria; order Burkholderiales; family Thiobacillaceae; genus PFJX01. The sequence goes on from JAIFLB010000049.1 coordinate 859, forward strand.
CGTAGAAGTCAGCCAAGGTCTCGGCGCCGGGTCGAAACAAGTTGAAATCAAGTCCACGACCAACACCAACCTGGTTGATATCGGCCAGCAAAGCGTCCATTTGTGAGCGATCCGGCAATTGACGCAGCATGGCAGCGAGCGATTGCTCCACCTCAGCCAAACGGCGTTTATAGGCTTCGTAATGAAATACCTGGCCTTTCTTGACCGTGAAACTGGTGCGCAGTGCTTGTTCTTCGGCACGCGCGGCATCCAGGCTTTTTATGGCGTCAGACCAGACCAGATACCAGCCCCCCGCCAGGATGGCAAGAAACAATACGGCCAGGACCAAGGCGCGAACAGGCGCGGGTGCGCTCGTGATGTCTTTCAGATCGAGATTATTGAGTTCCGAAAGGTTCATGGTTTACCCCCCTTCTGCGTCGCTTCCGGAGTCTGGCGAGCAATTTTGACGTTGAGGGAAAATTCAGAACTGCGCACAGGGCCAACCATGGCTGACTTAACTTCAATCAGTACCGGCTCATCAAACAAATCGGCTGCTTCAAGCGACCGCATGAAAGTTGAAACCCGCGCGCTGGATTGTGCATAACCAGCCAAGGCAAGCAGATCGCCTGACTGTTTGACGCTCTTGAGATAGAGCCCCTCAGGCAGGCGGCGCATCAGTTCGTCAAACATCACAACCGCTTCACCGCGATTGTTCTGCAAGGTTTCAACGACTTTCTTGCGTTCCAGCAAGTCGTTGGTCTTTTCCTTCAGCTCGGCAATCTCGGCAATCTGCTTGTCAAGTTTGACCATTTCATCCTTCAGAAATGCGTTGCGCGCATCCTGGGTTGATTTCTCATTCACCAGATACGCCTGCCCAGCCGCAACTACGGCCAGGCCTAGCCCGACCACAATAGCGGCGAGAATTGCGAACCAGCGCTGTTGCCGAGCTTTGCGCAGCTGGCGATGCGGGAGGAGGTTGATGCGAATAGCGGTCATGTTGGATCAAACCTTCGCAAGGCAAGGCCACAAGCCACAAACAGGGCGGGCGCTTCGGAAGCCAGTTGACGCGCCTTGACATGATTCGAAACGGCCATCTTGGCGAAGGGATTGGCAATCAGCGTGCTGGTTTGCATCCGACTGTGCACAACATCGTCAAGCCCCGGGATGGCAGCACAGCCGCCGGCCAACAAAATGTGATCGACGCTATGATACGAGGTGGCAGAGTAGAACAACTGCAATGCACGCCCGATTTCCTGTGCGAGGGAGTCAAGGAATGGCTGCAACACTTCCGATTCATAGCTGTCAGGCAGCAGCCCCTTGCGTTTTGCGTCTTCCGCTTCTTCAGAAGGAAGATCGAAACGGCGGCTGATTTCGTTGGTCAACGCACTGCCGCCAAGCGCATGTTCACGCTGATAAACAGTTTGGTTGTCGTGCAGAATATTGACATGCGTTGTGTGAGCGCCGACGTCGATCACCGCGATGGTTTGCCCTTTGCCATTGTCTGGTAACTGAAACGCCATTTGTTCATAGGCGGTCAAGGTTGCAAAGGCATCAACGTCCATGACGACCACCTTGAGCCCGACAGCCTCGGCAAGCGCGACGCGTTCTTCAACGCGTTCCCGCCGCGCCAGCACCAGGAGCGCGTCGTTTTCATTCGGATTCTTCACGCTGGGACCAAGGATCTGGTAATCGAGGCTGATTTCACCGAGCGGGAATGAAGCCACCTGATTTGCTTCCGCAGTGACCTGGGTTTCAATTTCAGCTTCGGTTGCGCCACTTGGCAACATGATCTTTTTGGTAATCACCGAAGAGGCTGGCAATGCCATCACCACATCGCGAGTTCGTGTATCGAGCGCCTTCCAGGCTTCACGCATGGCGGCTTCAACGACTTCGATCTTGGCAATGGCACCATCCTGCACGGCATCTCTGGGCAGGGACGAAATGGCATAGCGCTCAACCCGGCGCATGCCTTTGCCGCCATCCGCCAGCTCAAGCATTTTCACCGCTGATGAGCTAACATCGACGCCGATTAGAGGGCGAGAACCTGGACCCAAAAAAGCAAGTTTCAAACAAATTCCCCTTCGCAGACACCAACTTCAGGCGCTTATTTAATAATCTACGTTAAATCCTAGCAACAACTCGTTAATATTTACAAGGCTTTTCATTTTCCACTTCGGCTTGCCTTGGCCTTCCACTTGAACTTACCCTTGGCTTTACCCAATTCATCCGGTTTCCCCGCGAGCCTGAAATGACCCGTTGGTGGTACATCCTGTTAGCTTCTGCCGTTGGCATCGTGATATCGGCAGTTGCAATAATAGCTTTAGCTTCAGCAATAATTTATCCAAATTTACCTAGTTTGGATGCGCTGAAAGACTATCAGCCCAAGCAACCCTTGCGAATTTACACCGAGGATGGCGCGCTGATTGGAGAGTTTGGCGAGGAACGGCGTGCAGTCGTCAGGCTGAAAGACGCCCCCAAAACATTGCCACAGGCGATTTTGGCGGCAGAGGACGAACGATTCTATAGCCATGGGGGCGTCGATACTCTTGGGGTACTGCGTGCGGCGATGTCAAATTTGATGTCTCGTGGCGTTAAGGAAGGGGCATCGACGATCACCATGCAGGTGGCGCGAAATTTCTTCCTCAGTTCGGAGAAAACCTTTACCCGCAAGATGAACGAAGCGCTCCTTGCGATCAAGATAGAGCATGCCTTATCTAAAGAAGAAATTCTTGAGCTGTATATCAACCACATTTTTCTGGGCCAGCGCGCCTACGGTTTTGCAGCCGCCGCCCAAATCTACTTCGGCAAGCCATTAGCCAAGATCACTGTCGCCGAAGCCGCGATGTTGGCCGGCTTGCCCAAAGCGCCTTCCGCTTATAACCCAGTGGTCAATCCAACCCGCGCCAGAAGCCGCCAGCTTTACGTGCTCGGACGCATGAAGACGCTGGGTTACATTTCCGACACTGTCTACCAGCAAGCCAAATCACAGCGCTTGCAGATAAAATTCTCACCGCAGAGTTTTGACGTCGGTGCGCATCATCTGGCTGAACTGGTTCGGCAACGCATGTTTGAAAAATATGGCGCGGAAATTTATGTCAGCGGCATGAAAGTTTTCACAACACTGCGCCTGGTTGACCAGAAGGCAGCTCAGAATGGCGTGCGTCAGGGCATCCTCGAGTTTCACCGTAGACGCGGCTACGCCGGCCCAGAAGGTAAAATCGATCTGCCCGCAAATGAACAGGATGCCGAAAAGGCCATTGACGACACCCTGCTCGGTCTTGAAGAAGCTAACGGCATGCTCCCCGCCATCGTTCTTGGCATCAATAAGTCACGCATCAAACTCCGCCTGCGCAATGGCGATGATGTCGAATTGGGCAGCAGTGAAATCAAATTCGCTCAGCGCTTTGTGTCTGGAAAAATCCCCGAGAACAAGCGTTTGACACGTGGCAGCATCGTGCGAGTGGCACGGGCCAAACCAGATTCGGCATGGCAACTCACCTATCTGCCACAGGTCGAAGTTGCGTTCATCGCGCTGGCGCCAGCAAATGGCGCGGTTCGCGCCATGGTGGGGGGTTTTGATTTCACGCGCAATCAATTCAACCATGTCACTCAGGCCTTGCGTCAGGCAGGCTCAAGCTTCAAGCCTTTCGTATATTCGGCAGCATTGGAGCGTGGCATTACGCCCGCGACGGTGTTCGATGACGCACCGATTACTGTTGACCCGGCCGAGACGGGGGGGGTGAGTTGGGAGCCGAAGAACTATGACGGCACCCTTGAAGGCCCGCTGACTCTGCGCAATGCCTTGGCAAAATCAAAAAACCTGGTCTCCATCCGCGTCCTGCAGAGCACTGGTGCGCAATTCGCCCAGGAACACATCGCCAAATTCGGTTTCGACATTCGGCGGATTCCGCCTTACCTGACGATGGCACTGGGCGCGGGAGAAGTGACGCCACTCACCCTGGCGACGGCCTATGCGGTATTCGCGAATGGCGGCAAGTCGATTACCCCGTGGCACCTTTTACGGGTTACCGACAAGGATGGGCGAGTTCTGGAAAGCTTCACTGCCCCCCCGTCATATCAGGTGATCGATCCGCGCAATGCATTCATTACCACCAGCCTGATGCAGGATGTCATCCGGCGCGGCACCGCAACCGCAGCGCTAAAGCTGGGACGTGTCGATATCGCCGGCAAAACCGGCACCACCAACGATCACCACGACGCCTGGTTTGCCGGCTTTCAGCCAACACGGGTAGCTGTTGCCTGGATGGGCTATGACAAACCGCGCCCGCTCGGCTCCGGCGAGACGGGAGGCGGTACTGCTCTGCCGATCTGGGTACGCTACATGGAAGAAGCCCTGCGTAACACTCCGATAATGCCTTTTGCCATGCCCAGTGGCGTCGTCACCAGCCAGATCGATCCGGTTTCCGGCATGTCCGTTGAACCAGATCAAGGCATCAGCGAATTTTTCTACCAGGAATTTTCGCCCGGCTACCAACCACCGGCGGCGGCTGAGCCCGATGCATTGACGCCTGACCTGCCAGCAGACACCTCAATTCCACCTCTATTGAATTGATCATCCGATGCGCGATCCTCATCTTTCCCATAACCGGACGCGCATCGCCGATCTGGCGGCACGCATGATTGCCGAGCATGGCATCCACGACTACGCGCTGGCAAAACGCAAAGCAGCGCGCAGCTTGGGATTGCCGGAAGGACATAGCCTGCCGAGCAATGAGGAAGTCGATGCCGCGTTGATCTACCGTCAATCGCTGTTCGAGCCGGAAGAGCAGGCTGCCTTGCTGCTTGCACTGCGTCAGCAGGCGCTTGCGGTAATGCGGGTATTCGAGCCTTTTTCTCCCTTCCTGACCGGCATGGTCGCTTCTGGCGCGGTTTCTGAGCACAGCCTGATCGAACTCGATATTGATGCCGATTCCAGCAAGGATTTCGATCAGTTCCTGGTTAACCACAACATCGAATTCAAGATCCAGGACAAGGGTGGACGCATGGCTTACCTGATCTATTCGGAACCACAAGATGTGCTGGTCAGAATCAATTCGGGTGAAAGCTTTCACGCTGCCGCCACTGCCCGCCCTCGCTTGAGCCGTCAACAACTTGAAAAGCTGATGCAGCTTGAGCCCTCGGTTGCAGCACCGTCATTCGGCTTAACACCGCAACTTTGATATTCCTATGGTCAAATCGATTTCACTTTTCCCCTCGTTCGAATCAGTGCAGCCATGATCAGATTCTTCCGCCACTACATCCCGATGAGCATGTTGTTGCTCACCGTCGTTGAGTTTCTGGTGTTTGCCTACATCAGCGGGTTCGTTGCGGAACGATATGGCGCCGGGCAATTTCTCAGCGGCGGTGATGCCACCGATTACAAACCCTGGCTGTTCGCCGCGATTCTGACCTTGCTCAATTCAACCTTCGGCCTCTACGACTGGGAATGGACCAAAGGCTTGATGAGCTTGCTGATTAGAGTCGGCGGCAGTTTTTTCGTCTCTGCCGGCGTACTTGCGTTGGGTGGACAGTTGTTGCCGCAGGTGTTCCCGGTCGGACTGGAATTTCTGGTTGGCATTCTGGTCGCCGGACTCGCTTCCGTGCTGATCCGTCTACTGTTCATGGAGTGGGACAAAACTGATCTTTTCAAGAAACGCATCCTGGTTCTCGGAACCGGTAGCCGTGCCGCCAAAATCGAGGAAATGGCTTCCACCGGAGAGGCGCAGGGCTTGTACGTCGTCGGCTATATGCCGCTTGGTACCTCACATCACTACGTACCGCGCGAGCGGGTGCTCGATGAAGAACATGCCTCATTGTTCGAAACAGCAACCCGCCTGGGCGCCACCGAAATCGTGGTGGCAGTAAGAGAAAGGCGTGGCGGCGGGCTGCCAATGGCGGATCTGCTTGAATGCAAACTGCGTGGTTTGCACATTCTTGATCTACCCGCATTCTTTGAGCGTCAAACCGGCATTCTCCCGCTCGAAGCAATCAATGCCAGCTGGATGATTTTTTCCGAGGGCTTCTCGCAAGGCTCAGCACGTGACGTGGTCAAACGCCTATTCGACCTGCTGATCAGCGGCACCTTTTTGCTGTTCGCCTTTCCGATCATGCTGCTTGCCGGCCTGTTCATCCGAATGGAGAGCCGTGGGCCCGTGTTCTACACCCAGGAGCGTATCGGCCAGTTCGGCCATCCGTTCACTATCTACAAATTCCGCAGCATGTTTACCGATGCGGAAAAGGACGGTTTACCTGTCTGGGCGCGGCAAAAAGATGACCGCACGACGCGAGTGGGACGCTTCATCCGGCGCACACGTATCGACGAACTCCCACAGATTCTGAATGTCTTCCTTGGCCACATGAGCTTTGTCGGACCGCGGCCGGAACGGCCTTATTTCGTCAACGAACTGGCCGGGCAAATCCCCTATTACCACGCCCGGCATAGCGTGAAACCCGGCATCACGGGCTGGGCGCAAGTCAAATTTCCTTATGGCGCCAGCGTCGAGGACGCAATGAACAAGCTGCAGTACGACCTTTACTACGTCAAGAATCACAGTCTTTTCCTTGATCTGATGGTGCTGTTGCAGACCACTCAGGTTGTCGTGCTGGGCAAGGGCGTCCGTTAATGCGGTTTAACCGCAACTGCACCCTGGCAGCCGCGCTGAACTGACCTGGTTTCGCAGATTGCCATGACACTCGATTCCGCCGCCAGCATCGCTGCGATCAGTTATGGCTTGGCGGCTGCGGCTTTTGCATTTCTGGCGTTGACCTCCCGTGGCCGCGATGGCCCGCCCGGTGTGCCCGGCCTGGCCGTGCCTGCTGCCGCCAGCTTCCTCTGGGCGGCCATTCTCTCATTGCATGCCCTGCTCCGCGTTGGGCAGGAATTTGCCGCATTGGCGGAACTTGGCCGCAATCTGGTCTGGGTCTGGTTTCTCTGGCGCAACCTGCGTGCGCTGCGCGCCAAAACCGAGGCCACCGATACACTGGCCTTTCTTGGCAGCGGCCTGGGTGGCCTTGCTGTCCTGGCGGTGTTGAGTCATGCCTTCACACTGATCTTCCCCGATACCAGGCTGAGTTACTGGGTGGGCGCGGTTTATCCGGCGTTGTTTGCCGTCGCCGGGATGGTGCTGGTTGAGCAGTTCTACCGTAATTCAAGCGCCCAGGAACGCTGGGGTATCAAGCATCTTTGCCTGGCTTTAGGTGGCATCTTCGTCTTCGATTTTTATCTTTTCTCGGAAGCGATGTTGTTCGCCACCATTTCTCAGGATGGCTGGATTGCACGCGGCGCGGTGAATGCCTTGCTGGTGCCATTGTTATGGATTTCACTCAGGCGACGTGTCGTCACGACCGACGTCAAACTCGCCATTTCGCATCGCATGGCGTTCCACAGCGCGGCGCTGATGGGTTCCGGCCTCTATCTCATGCTGATGGCTGCCGCTGGCTATTACATTCGTTTCGCCGGCGGCGAATGGGGTGCGGTGTTGCAAACAGTGTTCCTGTTTGGCGCTGCGCTGGTGTTGTTACTGGCGGTTTTTTCAAGTTCGGTGCGGGCCAAGCTACGGGTGCTACTGGCCAAGCATTTTTTCCGTTATCGCTACGACTACCGAGAGGAATGGCTGCGCTTTACCTCCATGCTGACCGAGGGCGAACCCGGGGCTCAGGTTTACGACCGCAGCCTGCAAGCCATGGCCCGCCTGGTCGACAGTCCCGCTGCCGCGCTGTGGTTGAAACAGGATGCCGGCGCTGGGAATTCCGCCTATCGACGTGTGGCGCACTGGAACTTTGCTGAACTGGATGGCCAGTTGGAGACCGGCCATGCCTTTCCAGCTTTTCTCGAGTCTCGCCAATGGGTTCTGGATCTTAAGGATTGCCGCGAACAACCCGACCTGCTCGTGGAAACCCGTTTTCCCGCCTGGCTGCTGGCCTGCGACAAGGCCTGGCTGGTGATTCCCCTGCTCTGGCATGACAACCTGTACGGCTTTGTCGTTCTCGCCAAATCGATCACACCGCCGGGTATGGATTGGGAAATCAATGACCTGCTGAAGACGGCCGCCCGCCAAGCAACCGCCCACCTGGCGCAAGCCCAGGCAGCGGAGGCGCTGACCGTGGCACGGCAGTTTGAATCCTTCAATCGCGCAGCGGCTTTTGTCGTGCATGACATCAAGAACCTGGTTGCCCAACTATCGCTATTGTTGGCCAACGCAGAGAAGCACAAGCACAAACCGGCATTTCAGGAAGACATGCTGGCGACCATTGAAAGCTCCGTCGCGCGGATGAACCGGATGCTGCTGAAACTCACCGATGAACCGGAAGGCAGCGACAAGAGCACGGTTGATTTGAGTACGATTCTGGATGAAGTCATGCAATCAAAGCGTGCTTACAGCCTGCAGCCCAGTCTACAAATCAACGCCAACGGCATGCGCGTCAAAGCCGAACACGAAAAGCTGGTCCGGGTCATCGGTCATCTTGTCCAGAATGCGATCGAAGCAACGCCATACACCGGAAAAGTGGGTGTTACACTCGACCGCGAAGATGACTGGGCAGTTCTGACTGTCGCCGATACCGGTGCCGGCATGGATGCCACTTTCATCAGGGAGCGTCTGTTTCGCCCTTTTGCATCCACGAAAGGTACGGGAATGGGTATCGGGGCTTATGAATGCAAGGAATATGTGCAAGAACTGAATGGCACCATTCAGGTGACCAGCACACTTGGCCGCGGCACCCAGTT
>JAIFLB010000075.1 GCA_020049245.1 Betaproteobacteria bacterium
TTATCCGTCCAGCGTTGCTGGCGCGTCGTGCGCTGTAGTGCTCTTTCAGACGTTCCGACTTGCGCTTGGATTCCTCGTGACCGCGTACGAGCAGTGCAGCGGCCAGCATCAGGGAGGCGAAGTCGCCGTTCAGGGAGGTTTCATCATAGACGCGCTCGTCGCTGACGGTGACAATGGACACACCACAGGAAACGATATCCGAGAGCAGACGAAAGGCGTCCAGTGGCTCGGCTCGGGTCAGCCGGTCAAGTGCTTCGATGGCGAGAATGGAACCTCGCTCGATCTTGCCTTGCTGCGCTGCTTTGAGGAAGAGCCCCAGCGCCCCGCTGCGCAGGTTGGAGCGGTCATAGGCGCTGACGCCGAGGTCACGAAACGTGAGTGCTTCGTCGAGTTCATGTCCATGGCGAGCGGCCCAGCGTTCAGTCTGGGCAGTCTGACGGCGCAGACTGTCACCAGAAGCTTGCGCCTTGCTGGAGAAGCGGATGTAGGAGTAGACCTTGGGCATGTGCTATCGTCGATGAAGTGATAGCGGATAGTAGCCTACCTCTGTACGCGCTAAAGCGCTACGACTCCGCCGCCCCATGGAACAACCATGCGGCGGCGAATCCGGCAAAAAACGGCCTCGGCGGGGCCGATTTTGCTCAATATTTTGTGCTGTCTCAGGGGGCCAGCAGAATGACTTTAGGTTGGCTGGGCACGATGCGCGCGCCCGGGCAATTGGTACTGTTCTGGATCGACATACTGGTAAGCCGAGTTCCCGGCGCACCCTGCACCAGCACCGTAAATGCTGCCGTGACATGGCGCGATGGGCCCATCACCATGCCGGAGGCAACACCGGTGGCTACGCCGGCATTGTCGCCATTGGTGAGTGGCGTGGTGGTCATCATGTTGTGTGCCGGCATACAAGCGTAGAACACTTTGACGACGTTGGGCACGGCGGTGGGCCCCATGGCGATATTCGGATAGGGAATTGGCACCGGTCCAGCCGGTGAAGGGGTTAGGCAGACATCGGGAAAGCCCATGTCGGTGCCCATCATCTGACTGTTGCCAAACATGCAAGTCTCCTTAACCGAGGTGAATCTGATCGCTGTCCAGCTTGACCAGTTGCTTGCCGCGAATTGCGGTGGTTTCTGCTTTGACCGTCATTAGCGTGTCCACCTTGAAGTCAAGCTGGCCGCTTTGGTGGGCGTCCAGCCGATCGACTCGCCGCAGGCTTTCGCCGACATGGCTGAAGATGCGCTCGGCGATGAGTTCCAGACCCTGGCCGACCGCGCGCAGTCGATCTGCCGAGGCGGTCAGCGCGCGGCCGATGAAGTCGAGCTTGCCGATGCAAACCAATCCGCTTTCCGCTGTAATGCCGATGCGCTCGGCGGCCAGATCGAGTTGCCCACCAGTACTCAGCGATGCGCCTTGTGTGCTGCGAATATCCAGCCGCCCTTCAACCTGGAGACTGGCATCGCCGGTGATGCGCAAAGTGCCGCTAGTGGCGTCGCGTCGCCGCAGTATGGCGAGAATGTAGCTGCCGGCGATGATGTCTTCATGCACCAGCACCTGGTCGCCGATGGCTGGTTGCAGCAGGCAACTGGCGGCTAGTTCGACATCGACAAGGCCGCTTGGCGTGGCGACCCGCCAGCGTCCGGCAGAGCAGGCATCGATCACCTGTGCGGTTACTAGGCCAGGCGGGCGGTCGATGGCGTTGGCCGGTTTTACGGGCGGGGAAGTGAGAAAAGCAAGATGTGGCATGGTTTTCCTCTCGTCGTTATTCGAAGCGCGCTTCGGTGGGCTGCCAGTGTTCCGACTTCAACAACTCCGCGTCGTCGCCCAGTGCGGCACTGCTGTCCGGCATATTGGCATCGCGCAAAATCGCGCCGTGCAGGCGGGCGCGGAACAGACTGGCGCCCTCGAAGCGCGCTTCGATCAGGCTGGCATGGGTGAAATCGGCATAGGTAAGATTGGCATTGGTGAACACGGCTCCGTCGCAAACAGCCTGCAGGAAGTTCGCCTGATATAGCTGCGCCTGATCGAAGCGCGCACGGCTTGCCCGCGCTTCGATGAACAGCGCTTGGCTAAGCTGCGCACCACGCAAATCGGTTTGCGCAAGTGTCGCCCCCATGAAGATGGCGTTGGTCGCCTGCGCCTGGACCAGCAGCGCACCGCTCAGATCGGCATTCTTGAAGTTGCATTGCCGCAAGTCGGCCCCGGAAAGATCGCAGCCAACCAGCTTGGCGCCCATGAACTGGCTGCGATACAGCTCCGCGCCGTTAAGCCGATGGCCGCTCAGGTCGCTGTCGATCAGCACCGCCGCGCGGAAGCGCGTACCGTCCAACAGGGCGTCGCGCAGATCGGCCTTGATCAACACGGTCTGGTCGAGCAGCGTATCGCGTAAGTCGATGCCGCTCATTGCCGCGTCGACAAAGGCCGCGCGGCTCAACGAAGCGCCTTGCCAGCGACTAGCCAGCAATTGCGATTGCGCGAAGATCAACAACTCGCCATCGGCACGATCAAACACGGCGCGAGTGGCGTCGCAGTTGCTCCAGTTGCTACCCGCAAGCCGGGCCTCGACAAAAGTGCAGTCAATCAGGCTGCATCCATTGGCGGCGAGCATGCCAAAATCGGCGCCATCGAAATGAGCGCCATCGAACTGGCAGCCGGAAAAAACCGATTCTCGGAAGTTAGCGCCGGTGAAATCCGCGCCGGTGAAATTACTATTGCTGAACACGCCACCGGCCAGGTTCGCACCTGCGAAGCGACCGCCGACAAACGATTTTTCGATGATCTGCTCACCGCTTTGTACCCATTCACTCAGGCTGACAGCGTCCATGCTCAGACCTCCGACGCAGGCATCTGCAAACGCGGGTAGGTGCGTGCCCGCAACAACAGCGCATTGGCGAACAAGGTGCTGCGATCAACTTCGGCACGCGCGAAATCAGCGGCATAAAGATTTGCGGCGCGAAAGTCGGCATTGCGAAGTTGTGCGCGCTGGAACGAGGCTTCTGGCAGACGGGCGCTAAATAACACGGCGTTCGTCAGGTCGGCCCGGACGAAGCGCGCGCCAGGCGCCTGCGCCTGATAGAAATAGGCATGCTGTAGGTTGCAGCCGGACAGGTCGGCGTTATCCAGCGCACTGCGGATGAACAGTGCTCGCGGCAAGCTGGCTTCGCGCAGATTGCAGCGTAACAACGTGGCGTCGGTGAAATCGGCGTCATCCATTAGGCAATGCTCGACGAAGCGAGCTTCGTTCAGGTTGGCACCCTGGAACTTCGCGGCGCTGGCCTTGATGCCGAGAAAAACGGTTTCGTGGGCATGGCACCCACTGAAATCGACGCTATCGAGGCTGCATTTCAGGAACGCGCTGCGATCCAGAATGGCGTTCGTGAAGCGGGCGCCGGTCAGAGTCATTTCGATGAAGAAGTTGTCCGACAGGTCTGCGCCGCTGAAATCGGTAGCCGCGAACTCAGCCTCGGCGAAGTCGCAATGATCGAGGCGGGCCTGGTTAAGCAAGGCGCCGGACAATCGTGCTCCGCGAAAGATCGCTTCGCTGGCATCGATGCCGGTCAATCGTGCATTGCCGCAGTCCGCCAGGCCAAGATTAGCGCCACGCAATTGCGCACCGGACAGGTCAGCGTTGTTGAGCCGACTGCGTGTCAGCACGGCTTTGTCGAGATTTGCGCCGGTCAGGCGGGCGTCGGACAGGTTGGCGCCTTCAAGAAATGCCCCGCTCAGATCGGCTTCGCTCAGATCGAGGCCGGACAAGTCGGCACCGGTCAAGTCACGGTTGCTCAGACTTCGGCCCGCATCGACAGCATCGCGCACGAATTCGCGTATCTCGGCCAGCCTTTCGGTAGGCATCGGTGGCGCGGGATTCTGTAGATGCGCGTTGAACCGGTAGGCTTCCTTGAGTTTGCGTTCGCCGTCATGCAGACGTTGGCGGAAAGTGGGATCGTCAAGATACAAGTCGAGTTCAGCGGTGGGCATCGACAAATTTGCCATGCTTTGGCGCAGAGTGGCCAGTGCGTTAATTTGCGCCGCAGCGTTGAAATCGGGTGGGCCGCCAAAGGCCTGCTGGCGTTCCTGTTGGATGCTGGCGAAATCATGGCCAAGCGCCTGCAACTGGCGGGCGGTGTCCTGCTGTCGACGCAGCATGTCAAGTTCTTCAATCTTTCGCTGCTTTTCCGCGGTTTCGACTATCTTTTTGAAAAAGGCCGGTAATTGTTCGAGAGTGGGGGTGACCGGGTCAGCAGGCGGCAGGGTTGGCGCGTGCAGGTCGGGATCGAGGCCATACGAAACGGCTACCGCGCGCGCCTTTTCGATTTCTCGCAGCGCCCGTTTGCGCGCATTCAGGCGCAGCAGGTCTTGCCCTTCGGTGAGCTTGCGTTGCGCTTCGAGCATTGGATCGGGAACGTCAAAACCTTCCGGAAGCAGGTCGGATTCGCGCAGCGCGTGAAAAAGACCTTCTTCCGGGTCGAGCCGCTTCGTGACGACCTCAGCGTAATGCGCGTCGGCGCGCGGCTGGCTGGCGCGCTCGGCGGCGCACAGGATCATTTCGATATCGGTTGCCTCTTCGTCGGCAACGACCGCCACGCCCTGAAAGATCAGCACCGCGCGATGCGCTTCCGGGAAAAACCAGACGGTGCGCAGTTCTTGCGGTACGCCTTCCAATTCAGTTCGCCCTTTGCGGCGCAGGTAGCAGCGCGAGCGCAGGCCAGGCAAGCGGCCGGTGATCAACTGCTGTGTCGGATGCAGGTTTTCCAGTTCATAGGCTGCACTAAGCGAGAGCGGCTCGCTGAAACGTTGGTCGTCAGGCGCCAGATTGAAGAAGCGCCAGTCGATGTCGTCGGGAAAGCCAGGAAAACGGGTTTTTAGCCAGTTATCGTCATAGCTGCCAACCAGCGCGGCGCGTTGCGGCCAAGTCTGATCGAGCGGCAGGTAGCAGACCGGTTCAATGCATTTGTCGCTGGCAGTGAGGCAGGAATCCGGCGATTCGAGGTTGGGTAGCGGCTGCACTTCGCCCCCCGGCACCGCGATAGGCCGCGCGCCCTTGCCCTGCGGGTTGACGGCGACATCCTTGCCGCCCCAAGCGTTGGCCCAGACTAGCGGCATACGTTCGAAGGGCTTGCTTTCACTGGGCTCTTCGTAATCGCGCCAATAGCGGTCACCATGCACGACCAGTATCTTCTCGCGATCGCCAAGGCGCACACGCACCGGACAATGTTCTGCGGGCCTTTGTGGCGGATAGGCATTGCCGGCCAGCAGATACTCGGGCGCGACTTTTGGAATGCCGGATTCCAGCGGCGTTTCGCCGAGTTGCTCGACGGCAAGTTGCCACATCGCGGCTTCCAGTCCGAGTTCCTGCCCGTCGCCAAGTGGCACGGACATCAGCGTCGAAATGCCGCACAGAAAGCGCTGCCGATATTCAAAGCATCGGGTCAGCAGGGAAAGTCGTTGTGGTTTGATGACGCGCATGTTGGTGACTCAGTCGAACACGATTGCGACGCGCGACGGCGTTTTTGCATCGTATTTGACATCGACTTCATGGCCTGGCTGCAATTGCAACAGACGAACTGCGGAAAGTGGCTGGGTAATTTCGGCGGCAATCGCGCCGTCCGGAGTGGCGACTGATAGATGCACATTGACCACCGGATTACTGTTGTGACGACGCCCCGTATCGACCACCTTTAGGACTTTTGCCTTGCCGGCAACACCATCTTCAAGAATGCCGGCGCGGGTGAAGCGGCCAATCAGCGTTTGCCCGAAACCAATGCCCAGACTGATGACAATCAGGATGATGAGAATGATGTTCTCGGTGGACATGCTTCGGGCCGCCATGTGAATCAGTTGATCAGAGTGATGCCGTACATGTATAGACCCAGCGCGCCCTGCTTGAGCTTGGTGCTGGCCTGCTGGATGGTCAACGGCTCATTCGCGGATTTGACTCCGCAACGTTCAAAGGTGAAGCCGGTTATATCGATTTTTGTTGTTTGCATCTGGGTTGAAAGCACCAAACAGACAGTGTTCTGTATCGACAGAATCGCGGACTGTATTGCAAACAGATCTTCTTCTTTGCCGCCGATTTTGGTAAACCAGGAGTCAATGGTCTTGGTGCCGCCAGGGGCGATCACGGTGTATCCGCCGGTTGCGTTGACGGTGAAGGTGCCCGGTGTGCTGATAGTGATGCCGCCCCCCACGCTCTGGGTCAGACTGCCGCCAACCGTTTCAGTCAGGCTGCCGCCGACGGAAATGGTCTGCGAACCACCAATATTGACAGTCTCCGACGCACCGACGGTTTTGCTGCGCGTTGCGCCAATGCTGATGCTTTCGCTGGCGGCGACAGTTTCGTCACGCGATGCGCCGATACTGATGGATTCGTTGGCGCCAACGCTTTCGGTGCGGTTTGCGCCGATGGTGATGCTTTCATCGACGCCGACTGTTTCAGTGCGGTTGTTACCGATATTTACCGTCTCGTCGTTGTCGACAGATTTCTTGCGGTCATTCCCCACCCAATGCGTTTCGTCGTTTTCAACTTCAATATCCTGATTCTTCTCGGCATGGATGAACAGTTGTTCGGAACCCTTTTTGTCCTCGAAGCGTATCTCGTTGAAGTTGGCTGGTGAGCCGCCAGTACTGGAGCGGGTCTTGATGCCGGTCTGGGTCTTGTTGGCCGGCAGTTCGTAGGGCGGCATCTGCTCAGCGTTGTAGACGCGGCCGATGATCATGGGCTGATCAGGGTTGCCTTCCAGGAAATCGACGACCACTTCCTGGCCGATGCGGGGGATGGCGACCATACCCCAGTTTTTGCCCGCCCAGGGATGCGAGACACGTACCCAGCAGGAGCTGTTTTCGTTGGATTGGCCATAACGATCCCAGTGAAACTGTACTTTCACGCGGCCGAAATTGTCGGTGTAAATCTCGTCGCCAGACGGGCCGACCACGATCGCGGTCTGTGGTCCGCGCACGATCGCCCGTGGCGTCGTGCGACGCGGACGAAACACTTCCTTGCTCTGCATCGCAGTGAAACCGCAGGTAAAACTGGCTCCAGTGCCGGCCTGCGCTTCGTATTCGTTGACATCGAGCTGATAGTTGGCGGAAACCACCAGATATTGCCGGTTCTGGTCACTACGCGCCTGCTTGATCAGTTTGAACAAACCGCCGACCAGCAGTCCGCGGGTGTTGGCGGTCGCTGTGGCCAGTTCATGGCCGGCTTGCAATTCTTCCAGACGGGTCCGCGCGTAGTGGTCGCCTTCGCCGGCAGTGACATAGTCGCCCGGGTAGTCGAATTGCTCATGGTTTGATTCGGCGTGCTTGCGTTCGAGTTTGCTGCGCACTTGCAGGTCGGTGCTCGGTTTCTTGAAGTCGAACTCGTCAAGCACATATTTTCCTGACTCGATCTCGTTCGAAAAAAGCCAGTCGGAGATGCATTCCTGTTCCTGCCTAAGATTGCGGTCTTGTGGAATGAAAGTGATTTCTTCATATCCCGGACAAGGATTGTGTGCGCTGGCAGAGTCGGCGAGCACCGCAGTGTGCTTGTTCTCGGCATGTTGGAAGTAATAGTAGATACCTTCTTCTTCCATCAATCGGCTGATGAAGTCGAAATCGCTTTCCCGATATTGCACGCAATATTCGCGCGTTCGGTAGGTGTTGGTCAGGCGATCTTCAAATGCTGCGTTGCTGTATTTGTTGAAAATTTCCTTGATGATCGCCGGCGCGGTCATGCCCTGGAAAATCCGGCAATCACTGCTCCGCGTCAGGAACCAGAGCCAAGGCCGCATGACGATCCGATACAGGAAATGCCGACCGTGCGTACCGGCCATCCCGAATCGCGTGACATAGCCGGAAAAATAACGCCAGCCCCCATCCGGCAATTCAAGCTTGACGGTGGCATCCTTGCCAAGGATGTCATTGGACGCAATATTGTTCTTGTCGCCGAGCGCCTCGATCTGATAGTCAAACAGTCGTCCGAGTTCTTCGCTGGCGGTCATGCTCTTGAACAGCAGCACGTTGTCGCCGAGCGCCGTCCTAATTTCCATCACGCGTGCCATGGTCGTTCTCCGCTAATGCAGTCGCAAAGGACCGTCGGTGTCATGTTATCGACTAAAACCCCGCGCTTCCAGTCAGCAATTCGCGCCGTCCTAAACGTGTTCTCTTGAACAGGTCACGACGTAACCGTTCACCGGCGCGCCGCCTTCCTTGCGCAGTACTGCGTCTTCGAGATTCATCAGCCGCAGTTCGCTGTCGGCAATGATACGCTTCAAGTATTCGCGATCATGGCTGTAGCGACCATGCGGGTTGATGCGATATGGTGTCGCAGTGCCCTTGTCGACCAGGGCTTCAACCGTGAATGCCATCAGGCCGCCGGGAAGCAGGGCGCGTCGCGCCGCCTGCATGACGGATTCCAGCGGCCCGAAATAGACCAGTGTGTCGGCGGAAACAATCAGATCGAACGCAGCCGGGTTTGCGTCCAGATAGGCGGTCAGTTCGCCCAGAATCAACTGATCGTATATATCGAGGTGCTTGGCGCGATCAAGCATGCCGGCTGACAGGTCGACGCCGGTCAGGTGCGCGCACCAGGGTTTGATCAACGTGCCGCACAAACCGGTGCCACAGCCGGCATCCAGCGCCTGTAGGCGGGCTGCCGATGGCCAGACTTTATGAACCGCATCGGCCACCAATTGCGGCGCGCGGTAAGCCAACTGTTCCAGCTTGGCATCAAAGCTTGCGGCAAAGCCGTCGAAGGTGCGCTTGATGTAGTCATCCGAAGCGCGTGCCGGGACGCTTTCCCCGGAGCAGGCCGCCAGCATATGCAAGGCGATGGGGTGTTCCGGCTCGTCGGCTAGCCAGGCTTGGTAGACCGCTGCCGCTTCCTTTATCTGGCCAAGCATGTAATAGGCCATGCCCAGCAATTTCCGCGAGACGCCATGCCCGGGTGAAACAGTCAGCGCCTTGCAGTAGTAAGCGACCGCCCTTTCGGTCTGGCCCTGTCCGGCCAGCAGGTTGCCATAGTTGTTGTAGGCGTCGACATGGCCAGGCTTGGTCGCGATGGCGTTTTCGTATGCCTGAGCCGCTTCTTCAAGGCGTGTCTGCATGCGCAGCACGGCGCCCAAGTTGTTCCAGGCGTTGGCGAGCACTTGTGACTGCGCCGGTGCGATGGCTATTGCCTTCCGATAAGCGGCGACGGCCTCCTCGGCACGACCGGATTCGGCGAGGATGTTGCCGAGGTTGGCGAAGCGGTCAGGCAGTGACGGGTCAATGGCGATGGATCGTTCGATCAAGGCGATGGCGCCGGTGCTGTCGCCGCGTTGGTGGATCAGCACGCCAAGAAAGTTGAGCGCGTCCGGGTGATCGGGCGCCGCGTCAAGTATCCGCCGGTAAAGCATTTCCGCATCGTCCAGTTTTTCCAGCCGATGCAGGCGGGTAGCCAGCAGGATGGCCTGGTCAATGGTCATCTCGCTGGGCAACTCGTAAACGGCGGCTTCTTCATGCTGCGGCATCGTGGGCCTCCCTGATTATCTCGCGGTGCAGGTCTGTCAGGTCTGTCAGGTCTGATTATTCAAAGCCATACCAGAAATCGCCGTTTTCCACCCTCACCTGAACCTGAGTGATCGGCTTGCCTTCCAGCATTCGCTTCAGCAGTTCTTCACTGATGCGTGGCAGCACCGTGTTGGTCAGGATTGCGTCAATCATGCGGCCGCCGCTTTCCAATTCGGTGCAGCGACTGGCAATCAGCTTGATCACTTCATCATCGTAGTTGAAAGGAATCTTGTGATTTTCATTGATGCGCTTTTCGATCCGCCCGAGTTGCAGGCGGGCGATGGCGCCGATCATGTCGTCGTTCAGCGGATAATAGGGAATCATCACCAGACGACCGAGCAGTGCCGGTGGGAAAACCTTCAGCAGTGGCTCGCGCAGCGCCTTGGCGATGCCTTCGGCATCCGGCATCAGCTCGGGGTCCTTGCACAAGCCCATGATCAGATCGGTGCCGGCATTGGTGGTCAACAGAATCAAGGTATTCTTGAAGTCGATGACGCGACCCTCGCCATCTTCCATCCA
>JAIFLB010000103.1 GCA_020049245.1 Betaproteobacteria bacterium
ATCGAGGCTTTTCAGCGAGGCATCGATCACCGGAAACAATGCCAAGGCCGGGATGCCAAGCTTCAAACAGTCTTCCGCGACGCCAAACAATCTGTCCAGGCTCATCCGCTGCACGCCCGGCATGGAGGCGATGTCCTCGACGCGGTTTTCGCCATCCAGTACAAAAACCGGCAGGATCAGGTCAGCCGCAGTCAGGGCGTTTTCCCGCATCAACCGGCGCGAGAAAACATCGCGCCGCATTCGGCGCATGCGTTTATGGGGAAAGCTCGACAAATCGAACATGTTGCATCTCTCCTGAAACGAAAATACCAGTCTGTCGAAAGTGGGGCGGGGGAACATTTGCTGATTTTGATGGCTCAATGTTTTTGACGAATCGCTTCGTCTCCCGCTTCCCTCCCTGAGCGGGGCCTTGATGCAATTTCAAGGCATTTTTACCCGGCCTGAGGTTCCACAACCTCGACATTGGTCGGGTTTTTTTTGGGTGTGCCCAGCCATTCGCGAACCACGCCTTCGGCCTGATCGACACCGATCTTCTTCAGGCTGGAAAACAATTGCACGCTGGCGTTCATGCCCATTTTCTTGAGTTCGCTACTGACCGTCAGCAAGGTCTGGGCGGCGGGGCCGCGTGACAGCTTGTCGGATTTGGAAAGCAACACATGCACCGGCCGGCCGGAGGGGCGAAACCATTCCAGCAGGGAACGATCGAGTTCGGTCAGCGGGTGGCGAATATCCATGATCATGACCAAGCCGGCGAGTTGGCTGCGCTCCGCCAGATAGCCGCCGATCAACGCCTGCCAGACATGTTTTTGCGCTTTTGGCGCGCGCGCATAGCCATAACCAGGCAAGTCGACCAGAAAACGGCCTTCTTCGACGCGGAAGAAGTTCAAGTGTTGCGTGCGACCAGGCATTTTGCTGACGAAAGCCAGCCGCTTGTGGTTGCACAGCGTATTGATTGCGCTGGATTTGCCCGCGTTGGAACGTCCGGCAAAGGCGACTTCAGCCTGGCTGTCGGAGGGGAGTTCGCGAATTTGCGCGACAGTAATGTGGAAGGCGGCGTTGAGCACGGGAGGGCCACCAATTGAAAGGCTGGCACTATAGCAAACAGGCCGCTAAAATGCCGCGATTACATTGCTGTTATTGTGGATTAAGGAGCTTTAGATGAAATCCCTCGCGCTGTTGACCGGTCTGCTTTTCGCGGCCTTATCCGTGGCTGCCCCGGCCTGGGCTAACCCCGCTCCGGCTGCTGCCGCAAAGGGCGATCCCGCGAAAGCGCAAAAAATCGTCAACGATGTCTGCGGCGCTTGCCATAGCACCGACGGTAACAGCACTTCCCCGGCGTATCCGTCGCTTGCCGGTCAGTCGCCGGAATACATCGCCAAACAACTGCGTGAATTCAAGTCCGGTGCACGCAAAAACGCGATCATGGCGCCTAACGCGGCAACGCTTTCGAATGAAGACATGCTGAATCTGGCCGCTTATTACAGTGCGCAGCAGCCGAAGCCGCGTCTGGCCAAGGATGCCGCTCTGGTCGCTGAAGGCCAGAAGATATACAAGGGCGGTAATGCAGGTAGCGGCGTTCCGGCTTGTGCGTCTTGCCACGGCCCGGCCGGTGCAGGCATTCCAGTTCAGTTTCCCCGCCTGGCTGGTCAGCATGCCAAATACGTCGAGTCGCAACTGAAGAACTTCCGCAGCGGTGACCGCGCCAACGACGGTGGCATGATGATGCGCATCATCGCGCGGAAAATGACTGACCATGAAATGAAGGCTGTCGCCGAATACATCAGCGGTCTGCGCTGAGATTCTGTTTGACCTGAAACGGCCCGCTTGATGCGGGCCGTTTCTTTTTGGTTATTACTTTTCGGGCGCCCATGTCTTCCATGCTTTCCGGCCTTAATCCGCAACAACGAGAAGCTGCGAAGTATCTCGATGGCCCGTTGCTGGTTCTGGCTGGCGCCGGTTCCGGCAAAACCCGGGTGATCACGCGCAAGATTGCTTATCTGGCGACGGAATGCGGCATCGATGCACGCCATATCGCCGCCATCACATTTACCAACAAGGCCGCGCGCGAAATGCGCGAACGGGTGTCGGAATTACTGCCTGGTCGGCAGGGCAAAGGCCTGACGGTTTCCACATTCCATTCGCTGGGTCTGCAAATCCTGCGCCATGAGGCCAAGCGCATCGGCTACAAGCCCCGCTTTTCTGTACTGGATGCGGCCGATGCCCAGCAGATACTGGCCGACATTCTGAAGACGGTGGACAAGGCGACGTTGCGCCAGGCGGCCAGCGTGGTATCGAATTGGAAGAATGCGCTACTTGCACCGCAAGCTGCGTTGCTGGCGGCCAAGGATGAGGCGGAACGGCAGTCGGCATTTGCTTACCAGGCTTATCAGGACACCTTGCGTGCCTATCAGGCGATGGACTTCGATGACCTGATCCGACTGCCGGTCGAACTCTTTCGCGGCCATCCCGAAGCGCTGGAAACCTGGCAAAGCCGCTTGCGCTATTTGCTGGTCGATGAATATCAGGATACCAACGGCGCGCAGTACGAGTTGATGCAGTTGCTGGCCGGCGTGGCGGGACGCTTTACCGCTGTCGGCGACGACGACCAGGCCATCTATGCCTGGCGTGGCGCCGATGTGGAGAATCTGCGCCGGCTGAGCGAGGACTATCCCAGCCTCAAGATCATCCCGCTCACCCAGAACTACCGCTCCAGCCAACGCATCCTGCGCGCCGCCAACAGCGTCATTCGCAACAACCCGCGTCTGCATGAAAAGAATCTGTGGAGTGAACACGGTCTGGGTGATCACATCGAACTCCTGCAATGCCGCGATGATCGGCATGAAGCGGAATCGGTTGCGTTGCGTATTTCGGCGCACAAATTCGAGTGTCGGACCCGCTTTGCCGACTATGCCATTTTGTATCGCGGCAACCATCAGGCGCGCCTGTTCGAGGAAGCCTTGCGCGAGGCCAAGATTCCCTATCAGCTCTCCGGTGGACAGTCATTTTTCGATAAGGCGGAAATCAAGGATCTCACCGCCTATCTGCGCCTGATCGCCAACCCGGACGACGACCCGGCGTTCATTCGCGCGGTGACCACGCCGCGACGCGGTATTGGCGCAGGCACGCTGGAAAAACTCGGCGATCACGCTGGCCAGCGGCATATCAGCCTGTTTGCCGCCACTTTCGAGACCGCTTTCCAGACCACGCTACTTGAGCGGCAACTGGAACCATTGACCACGTTTTGCGACTTCATCAATCGCATAGCCGACCGCGCCGAAAAGGAGGCCGCCGGCAGCTTGCTGGAAGAGTTGCTGGCCGCGATTCAGTATGAGGAATGGCTGTATGAAACCGAAGACGATCGCGCCGCCAAAGCCAAATGGATGAATGTGCGCGACTTTGTCGATTGGTTAAGCAAAAAGGGCAGCGAGGATGGCAAGACGCTGATCGAACTGACCCAGACCGTGAGCCTGATGAATCTGCTCGAAGGGCGTGATAACGAGGAAGTTGATGCGGTGCGCCTGTCAACCCTGCATGCGGCAAAGGGGCTTGAGTTTCCGCATGTCTACCTGGTCGGCGTGGAAGAAGAAGTGCTACCGCACCGGGAATGTATGGAGGGCACTCGGCTGGAAGAAGAACGCCGCTTGATGTACGTCGGCATCACCCGCGCCCAACGCAGCCTGGTGATCAGCTTCTGTGCCCGACGCAAGCGGGGAGGCGAAATCGTGGCCTGCGAACCCTCCCGCTTCCTTGACGAGATCGACGCCAGTGAGGTGCGGCGAACCGGCGCCGGTGGCGTCGAAAGTGCCGAGGTCAAAGAGGATGGAAGGCGTCGCCTTTCGGCGTTGAAAGCGATGTTGAGTAAATGAAAAACGCGGCATAAAGCCGCGTTTTGTTTACGACTGTCGTAAGGCTTATTTTGCCGCAGCCTGCTTGGAAGCTTTATCGGCCGCTGCAATCGCAGTCTTGGCTTGCGCAACCATGTAATCGACTGCCAAGCGGGTATCCGCATCGGACAGTTTCAGGTTACCGCCCTTCGCCGGCCCGCCGAAGCTGCCATTGATCGCTGCGTTGTAAAGGTATTCCTTGCCTTCCTTGATCAGCGGCGTCCAGGCTTTTGCATCGGTCAATTTTTGCGCACCGGTGACGCCGGTGTCATGACAGTAGGCGCAGTTATCGACATAAACAGTCTTGCCGCGAGCCAGTTCATCGGTTGTCGGCTCCACTTCCTTCTTCAGCACGGCTTCAAAGTTGGCGCCAGCCGCATTGGTCATGTAAACCACGCCACGCGCAACTTCCAGGTCGGAAAGATCAGGATTGCCACCGCGGGCCGGCATCTTGTTGAAACCTTTGATCGCGTGGTCAAGCAAAGTCGGGTAGCTCTGTGCAATCCGCTTGCTCCAATCTGCCTTCTCCTTGAATTTGGGCGAACCCAACGCACCAGAGGCATGACAACCAGCGCAGATTTCGTTGTAAACCTGTTCACCTGTCAGCTCGATTTTCGGGACATTGGGATCAACTGCAAGGGATTGGCCGAAGGGCTGAATGCGCTCAAGCACCACCTTTTCAGCGATCGGGGTCGGGTCAGGTTGACCCATATTCTTTTGAAAACCAAGAAACAACATGACGATCATGAAAATCGTCAGGCCAGGCGCAAACAAGCCGCCCAGCGTGGCGGCAATGAAATCCTTTGGCGTCGTTTTTGTCATTTGATGCAGATCGGACATGGCGCAGACCCTAGTCTAAGTTTGGGAACCCGATGATTATAAGGGTTTTCGCAGCCGACTAAACGGCCGCTATGCTATGCTTCGATCACTTTGGAACTGACAGACTTAGCCCATAAGTCCGAGTCGTAACTGAAATTGAGTGTTCAGTTCCCAGAGGGAACGACTGGCTATCGCTAAGTCGATTCAAGCAAGTGAGTTTCAAACCCTGCGGTCGTAGCTCAGATGGATAGAGTATCGGCCTCCGAAGCCGAGGGTCGTGGGTTCGAGTCCCGCCGACCGCACCAAATCAAACACTGAGATTTGTCTCGAGGCAAATTTTCTCCCTGAACGGGAGACAACCTCGTCGATTCTGGCGATGGCGCATTCTCACTGAATCCCGTACGTGTCCGTTTCCGCAAAGATGCCGCTTTGACTCACCCACTGCGCGAAGCTGAACTGGGAAGTGAGTTGGCTGTTTGGTGTCGATACCCTTTTTGCTTCCCCTTGGCAGCACTGCGTTACGAAATTGCGTGGCGTAGTTGCTCTAAAAATTCTAGTTAAAGTTTTCTTGCGGTTGTCCGTTAACACTTCCGGCAACTCAATTTGTTGCCACCTGCAAAGGGCAAACTCATCGAAAGATGAGGACGCAAAGTCACCGGTCTAAAGGGCGCAAGCCCCATGACAGCGGGATTACCAGGTCAAGGTGGAGCCATTCGGCTGCCCTTTTCTTGTCTTCCCCGCTTCGCGATGTCCCGAGGACTCTCCAATACAGGGGATTCCAGGCCAATTGGTTTGCGGGAAATGAGGCTCGGATCGAGTCGGGCAGAAGGAAAGGGTCATGGTCACGGCAAATAGATCGAAAGCGCGCGTTAGCCGTTGCGATCCCGCCAAGCGGGACGCCTTGGCTGCTCTGCCATCGACACTGCGTGAGTGTGGAGAAGTCGCCGGCCAACGACTTGCCGGCGTGTTGTTCGATGCACTGAGTCAAGCAGAGGAGCTGCTTTTTTCCAACAGTGCGCAAGCACTGACGCATGGCGAATGCGAAGTCATGCTGAATGCGGCCGAATTTGCCCGGTTGCATAGAGAGCGGATGGTCGAAGACTTTCTTCGGCACTTTGAGCATCGCTATGTCCGCGCCTGCCAGTTCAAACCGACGGTCATGACTGCCTTCCAGATTGATTTCGACGCCAGCCAACTGGAGGTCGTGCAGCATGATCTGCTCGATGATTCACTTGAACCGGGCATGCTTGCCGAGGCAATCCAGAATGCAAGTTGGGTTGCTTTGAATGATTTGACTAATTTTTTCGGCATTTTGCTGGACGCCGAATCGATCAAACCAAATGACATGCCGTTGAGTCCAAAACTGATTGAAGCCGCCGTCTCCGAAGCAGTGCGGGAACAGCTTTGGCGGCATGACGCAAAATCGCATGTGATTCGAAGTCTGCGCAAGTTTTTCCCGGATCGCGTTGGCCTGATTTACCGTGATCTAGCCATATATTTGCGCCCAATCCTTTCTATCTCGGTCCTGCCGGAAGCTTTGCCAGCCAGTGCATCACATGAGGCTTCTTTTGAGCTTATGAATGACCATTCATATGCGTTTTCGGAAGAAGTGTCATGTGTCGAAGAGGTAGTCGAGAAGACAACTGACACAAGTATTTTGGTGCCCGCCAACGAGGTGATCGAATACGCTATGGTGGCTGCGCGCGGTGAATTGGTGCGTCGCCATCTCGCGTTGGAAACGGTGATGCCTACCAGTCAGGCTGTTCTGGTTTCGCCTTTGCTGCCCGAAGTGTCGCTCGAAGTACCGCCGGAAGTAATGCCCGAAGTGCCACCCGAAGTGGCGCCAGTTGAGGCAGTCGTGGTTGAAAACCTGCTTGCCGCACCCCCATTGCCTGATCGTGCGGAACCGGCTGCCTTCCTTGAAACATCGCAACCTTTCTCGCAGAACACCCCGCCAACTCGCGAGTCCCCAATCAGCAAAGCTCAGGCAGCCTTGGCGTTGGCTGGATTGACCTGTGGCACCCGGATCGAGTTTCTAGAGCTTGATGGCAGTTCGACACCGCTTAAAGTGACCTGGATCAGCCCGCATAAAAGCTTGTACCTGATGACCAATCGCGAAAAGAAGCGCACTTTGTCGATGGGCATCGACGATTTGGCTGCCGCCTTAAGTGAGGGGAACATGCGCATTGTCATGCCAAGCAAGCACCCAGCTTCAGCCAGCGCCTACCCCAGGCAGCAAGCCAAGAAGTCAGCTTGAAAAGGAAATCCGGAATGTCACTCTCGATGCTGACCGCACCCTTTAAGAATCCCTTGCACCAACGCGCGCCAAATTCGGCGAACGCAGAATTGGCAGACTTCAGCACGCCTCGCTTCATTACGCGTCAACCCTTGCTGGATCAAGCGTTCAGCATCATCGGCTATGAGTTGAAGGTAAACCAGGCTGGTCCTTTACCGGTCTTGCCGGGGGCGACCAGCTTGCGCCAAATCCAGGACGAAGCATTGCTGGTCAGCGTCATCGATCTCGAATATCAGCAGGCATTGAATCGCAGGCTGACCTTGCTGAAAGTCAATTCAGAGACCCTGGATAACCCGCTGCTGGACAAGCTGCCGCGCGAAAGCGCCATCCTCGCCGTGCATCCGCAGAATCCCACGCCCGCCTTGCTTGCACGCTGCCAGGCTTTGGCGCGTGAGGGGTATGCGCTGGCGCTCGATGAAGCTGCTTTGCTGCCAGGCATGATCCCGTTGGCGATGCAGAGTAAATACCTGCGCTTCGATGCCGGCGGCAACGATCTGATGGCGCTGACCGACAAGCTTGTCCGTATCCAGAGCATCCAGGGGCCACGTCTGATTGCCAGGAATGTGGAAAACGAGGAAACCTTCGCCGCTTGCCGCAAGCTTTCATTCGATCTGTTCCAGGGCTATTTCTTCGCCCAACCTGGTCTTGCGCGAGCGCGCGGCATCGACACCAGTCGGCTGCGCATCATCAAACTGCTGAATCTGGTCATGAGTCACGCCGAATTCCCTGGCATCGAGGCGCAGTTCAAGTTGGATCCAGGCCTTTCCGTGAAGATGCTGCGTTTCATCAATTCCGTCGGGGTGGGATTGCGCTATCCAGTCCGTTCGATCGGCCATGCCTTGCTGATGCTAGGCCACGACCAACTCTATCGCTGGCTGACCCTCTTGTTGTTCACCCATCAGGAGTCCGATGGACGCAGCCAGGCGCTGCTGAAAAATGCCCTGGTGCGGGCGCGACTGACGGAGCTTGTTGGCAAGGATCAATTGGCGAAAGAGGATCGGGACGGATTGTTCATCACGGGCATTCTTTCGATGCTGGAAGCCCTGCTCAATCTGCCGATGGCGCAGATTCTCGCTGAACTGAACCTGGCAGAACCGATTGTAGAAGCCTTGCTGCATGAGCGCGGTATCTATGCGCCTTACTTGCGCCTGGCTACCGCGCTTGAGAACGGGAATCCTAAAACCATCGGCCAACTCACCCAGGCGCTTGGTCTGAGCCATGAGTCGGTTAATCTGGCGCACATGAATGCGTTGATCTGGTCGGAGGGGCTGGAAGTTTGACGCTTAGCCAGGCGGGAAGACACGCCTCGACTTGAGGTCCGATTTCTTACATCATCGTCGTTACTTGGCTGTGCCTGCAAGAGCGCTCATATCGATGAAACGTATCCTCGTTGTAGATGACAACGCGATCAACCGTAAATTGGCTGTCGTGATGCTGAAAAAGCGGGGCTGGCTGACCGAGGAAGTCGATTCCGGTCAGGCTGCGCTGGAGCGTCTGGCTGCGGTTGCGTTTGATGGCGTGTTGCTGGACATCAGCATGCCCGGCATGGATGGCGAAGAGGTATGCCGCCGGATTCGCGCGAACTCGAGCCTTGCGGGGCTCCGGCTGATTGCTTATACCGCGCATGCCATGGAGTCGGAAAAACAGCGTTTTCTCGACACCGGCTTCGACATGATTCTGATCAAGCCGATCACGATGCAGAATCTACAAGCGGTGTTGCCGGACTGAGCAGGGGCAATTTGATCTCGAAATAAGCCCCGTGACCGGGTTCTGATTCCAGTCGAATCGAGCCGCCCATCAAGGTTATAAATTCCTTTGCCAGGGTCAGGCCAAGACCGCTGCCGCCGTGCATGCGGGTAATGAATTCATCTGCCTGACGGAATCGCTCGAATACCGAAGCCTGGGCTTCGACGGCAATCCCCGGCCCGGTATCGCCGACACCAATCAAGATGTGATCCGTCTCGCGTCGAGCCAGGAAGCGAATCTCGCCTTGTTGGGTGAACTTGACTGCGTTGCTGAGCAAATTGTGGATCACCTGGCGCAGACGGGTCGAATCACCGGTGAGGTGTTCCGGTAGCGCGGGGTCGAGTTCAACGATCAACCGCAGGCCCTTCTGTTGTGCTGGCGCCGAGTGCAGGTTGGCCATTTCTCGCAGCAGCGGCGACAGCGGGAATGGCGTGTTTTCCAGCGTCATGTTGCCGGATTCGATCTTGGCGATATCCAGCACGTCGTTGACCAGCATCAGCAGATGTTGGCCACTTTGATAGATGGTGTCGGCGTAGTCGCGGGTTTCCTCGTTTGGCGCATCGTCCCGGATCATTTCCGCAAAGCCGAGAATCCCGTTCAGGGGTGTGCGCAGTTCGTGCGACATGCTGGCTACGAAGTTGCTCTTCAAGC